>CAMWIF010000264.1 GCA_947174225.1 uncultured Porphyromonadaceae bacterium
TTGTCGCTCGTTGTACATGAAGTATGCTGCTAAGGGGGTGGGAGGGTTTAATCTGCTATTTTTCCCGGAGTTCTTGCGCGAAAGTAAGGCACTTTATGATAATCTTTATCCGTCGCGTATCATAGCCGGTATACCGAAGATCATTGACAAGCCGGAGTTTGCGGAGGAGAACGCTGCGATTCTTGCGCTTACGGATGTGGAGTGGCTGACTGAGCAGGCTCACGTATTTGCGGGATTGCTGCAGCAAGGAGCGATAAAGGAGGATATTGACACACTGTATATGGGTATGAAGGAGGCTGAGGCTGTGAAGCTGTTTGCCAATACCTATCTTGCTCTGCGTGTGAGCTATTTCAATGAGCTGGATACCTATGCCGAGGTGAAGGGGTTGGACTCTAAGGCTATCATTGAGGGTATTGGTCTTGATCCGCGTATCGGTCTACATTATAACAACCCCTCTTTCGGTTATGGCGGCTACTGCTTGCCGAAGGATACGAAGCAGCTTTTGGCGAACTATGCCGACGTGCCTCAGAATATGATGTCGGCTATTGTGGAGAGTAACCGGACACGTAAGGATTTCATTGCCGACCAGGTACTGAAGATGGCTGGGTGCTATGACGCTAATTCAGATTATGACCTAAGAAAGGAGAGGGAGTGCGTGATTGGTGTGTATCGTCTCACAATGAAGTCTAATTCTGATAATTTCAGACAGTCATCTATCCAAGGGGTGATGAAGCGTATCAAGGCGAAGGGAGCAACCGTGATAATTTATGAGCCGACTCTGGAGGATGGTTCTACATTCTTCGGCTCACGAGTGATGAATGATCTTGAAGAATTCAAAAAGCAGTCACAGGCTATTTTAGCTAACCGTACAGCTCCTGAACTTGCTGACGTGGCTTCCAAAGTATACACTCGCGATTTGTTTTCGAGAGATTGAAAAATAATTAGTGTGCTTACTTTTACCAAGGAGTATAATGCCATTGAGTAGGTTAGCTACAGATTAAGTGGAGTCATAATATATAGGCTAAGAAGCTAAAGTTAGATTGGATATGCGAGAATCGGATTTGTATTTTTCGCACATCCAATTTTTTGTGTTTTGAAAGAGGGTGTGTGCAGGTGCTTTGGAAGGCGATTCGGAGATTAGTTAGCCATAAATTGATTGGATATTAGGCAATAGCTTAAGGCTTTTCTCGTTATGAAAGTATAAAAATTGGTATTATGGTGGATGTCGTTACAACAGCTAAATATATAACTCAGAGATATGAGCGTACTTTTAATACTCCTTTGGATGAGATGAAGTTGCATAAGTTGCTTTATTTTGTCCAGAGGGAGAGTTTGTTGTTGTTTGACAAGCCATTGTTTGCCAAACAATTTGAGGCGTGGCGATACGGCCCTGTTATGCCTTGTCTCAGAACCAAGGCTTTGCATGTGGATTATGATGTGTTGGAGGAGTTTCCCGAGTTAGGTGAGTATGCAGAGGCTTTTGACACTGTGTTCAGGATATATGCCCCGATGAAGTCTTGGAGTCTGAGCAATATTTCTCATGGTGAGACTTGTTGGAGGAAGGCTAAGGATAAAGAGAAAGGTGGTAATCCGGTGGAAATCAGGACTGATGATATTCGTGAAGATGCAGAAAGTATCAGGATGAGACGTATCATTTTTGCCTAATCTCTGGGTTATGCGTATTTATGAGTCGCAACGTAATGCTCTTGATGCATTAAAATGTATTCGTCTTTCGGATGAGGAGGAATTGCTTCGTCTGGTTGACGACTTTCGTAATCATAGGAATGAGAATCTTGTGGATTATCTTCAAGGAGATGCCTTTTCTGATGATGCTTCCGGCAAAGTGGCATGTTATGTGGTTATGGATAATGATAACGACATATTATGTTTTTTCGCACTTAAAACAGGTTTGCTTTATAGCGAATTTGAGGAATTGAAATTGTATGAGCAGCATAAGAAGCTTAAGATACGGTTTTTAGAGCTGACCGAGAATAAAAGAAGTAAGGAGACTGAGGCGATTATCCGTAAATTGCAAAAGGAGCTTGAGGAATCAAAAGATAAGATTATCAGGCAACTTGGTAGTTTCGATGAGCTTCCGCAACATAAACATGTGGCACTTGCTTATTCCGCTGTTGAGATTAGCCATTTTTGTGTTAACGAGGCTTACCGTAAGAAATGGGACAGTTTTAATTTCGGTGATAGGAATAGAATTGGTTTGACTCTCTTCTGGCATTTCATTGTACAAAAGATAAGTGAGATAGGTCGGTTAATTGGATGTGAGTATGTGTATCTTTTTGCGGCAGATGGCACTTCTGATAGGCTTCTTGTGAATCATTATAAGAATATGATGGGGTTTCGAGATGATCTTGATGTTCTTACCATACAGCCTATGTATGATTTTCGCTGCACTTTCTTATGTAATACAGTTAAGTCGCTTGTGGGTGGAAGAGAACGTTTCTATGATCATTTCAATGACAATGAGGATATAGTATAAGAAGATATTTCTGATTGCGGGTATAGGAAGGCTTAGGATGGGTATGTGAAGGGGTCAAAGTTTGAGCATCGACGGACGAGGTATAGGGTTTCGGGCGGTGCGAAGAGTACACTTACTTTTACCAAGGAGTATAATCCTGTCGAGTAGGGATAGCCACAAAGTAATTAGAACTACAAGATTAGAACGAAGAAGAAAAAGTTAAATTGGATGTGTGAGAAGCAGGTTTGTATTCTCGCACATCCAATTTATTTTTTGTGTTTTTGAAAGAGGCTGGCTTTATTGATTGAGGTGGGGGATTAGTTTTTGCGGCCTTCGAGGTCGTCGTTGGAGATGGATTTGGCGGTTTTCTTTACGGAGGCGTTGAGGGAGCCGAATCGGTAGCTTATGGAGAAGCTGAAGCGGTTGGAGTTGTTGTAGTCGTAACTGCGCGAGTAGCCTGTGTAGCCGGCGTTGCGCGGTTCTAAAACGTAGATGTTGGGATCTTTCATGAAGGGGTTGCTGATACGTGCCGAGAGGGAGAGACGCTTTTCTTTGAGGAACGACTTGGTTATGTCGATGCTGTAGTAGGCGGAGTTCTGGAAGCTGAAGGGCATGTAGTAGTAGAGGCTCGGTGCTGATTTGTAGATCGTGAACATACCTGAGATGTTGAAGTCGTAGGGGAGCTGTTGACGCACTCGGAAATAGGTGTTGAAGCCCCAACCCTTTTCTTTCACATTCAAAG
The DNA here is from genome assembly GCA_947174225.1 of uncultured Porphyromonadaceae bacterium. Taxonomy (GTDB): domain Bacteria; phylum Bacteroidota; class Bacteroidia; order Bacteroidales; family Muribaculaceae; genus Lepagella. The sequence continues at coordinate 3,216 of CAMWIF010000264.1, forward strand.
AGGTGTTGGCGGAGTAGGAGTAGTTGGCGCTAAAGTTGAGCATGATCTGTGTCTTGCGTGTCATGTTCCATTGCATCCAGACGTTGGTGTAGAAATTACGGTTGCGACCCGCATTGGCATAGCTCGACTTTGTTATGTCGCCAGGGAGGAGTTCGCGTACCGAGATCACCGCATTGTTGGTGAAGCTGTAGTTGGCGTTCCAATCGAGGTTGAGCTTTCCGGTCATTAGGGAGTAGTTGAGGCTCAGCGACTGGTAGCGTGAGGAACCGAGGTCGGGATTACCTGACGAAATGGAGTTAGGGGTGCTAACCACAGCGGGGTTAAGCTGGCTGATGCCGGGGCGGTTGATGCGTGTGGAGTAGGATAGCTTGATGGTGTTGGCATCGTTGATGTCGTAGGAGAGGGCGGCATTGGGTACCCAGTCGTTGAGAGAGCTGGAGAAGGGATCTGCCGATCCGTCACGATATTTGGCTGACAAATTTGAGTATTCGTAGCGTAGTCCGGCACGTGCCCCGAATTTCTTGTACTTCAGGCGGTAGTCGAAGTAGAAGGCGAGTACCTGGGTGGTGTGGAGGAAGTCGGAGTGCAACTTCTGATAATCGAAGTATTCCTGATCGTTGATGGAGTGGTTGCGACGGTTGATGTATTTGGAACCGAGGTCAAACTTATGGTTGTCGTTGATAGGACGTGTCCAGTCAATCTGCCCTGTCTGCTCGATGAAGCTTAGATGGAAGTCGTTATCTGTACCTGTGTAGGGGACGGGCATATTCTCCTCATCCTCATATCGGGAGATGGAGTGCTGCTTTTGGTCGGTGGTGGAGATAAGGTAGGATAGGGTGATGGCTTCCCCTTTCTTCCTTGTGGAGCGTTGATAGTTGAAGCCTCCGTTGAAGTCGGCGTAGCTGTTGGGAGAGGGTGATTGCCTTATGGAGTAGGAATAGAGGGTGGTGCCGTCGGGTGTCCGCATAATGTTCTTGCCGGTTGATTCATAGGTCAGCTTATACCAATAGCCACCAAATTCGGCTGTGAAGAGGTTGAGAGTGTCGAGCTCGAAACTCATATCGACACCTGTGAAG
>CAMWIF010000265.1 GCA_947174225.1 uncultured Porphyromonadaceae bacterium
AAAAATTTTTCAGAAAAATTTGCACGTTTGAAATATAGTTTGTAACTTTGCACCGCAATTCGGCACAAAGCCCTGCAAACTTCGGGTGGATACCAGAGTGGCCAAATGGGGCAGACTGTAAATCTGCTGGTTTATACCTTCGGTGGTTCGAATCCATCTCCACCCACTTACGACATCAATTCAATTATTGCACATAACAACAGTACAGAAGAGACGGATCCGTGAGGACTCGTCTTTTTTTCACGTCTTCCGGATTGAACAATAAAGTTTTTTCATAGTCTTGGTTGAATATCCAAATGGTCAGGTGTCTTTATTATGTATGATTACTTCAGACAACATAGAACGGCTTTTCCGCGAAAACTATAATCCGATGCTACGCCTCGCTTTCAGTATGCTGCAAGATGAAAGCGCCGCCCGCGACATCGTACACGATGTGTTCGCCACCTTGATCGGTGAAAAACGCTATGGAAGCATGGATACTGACAACATTGAGGACAACCCTACTCAATATCTACTACGCGCAACCCGCAACCGTTGTCTCAACCAACTGCGCCGTCTCTCCGTGCGTGAAAGGATTCACGGGCTTTACATCCTCGACCTGAAAGAGAGTGATAATCCCGATTGGCCCGACGAAAACACTTTTCTTGAAATCAGACGCACTGTGGAGTCGGAGCTATCGGGCAATTGCAAGGATGCAGTGAAGTTGAGGTTTCAGAAAGGACTGGACACAAAGAAGATTGCTTCCCTTCTCGGCATCTCCCGCCAAGCCGTCTATAAGAATCTTAGTCATGCAATTGAGATTTTACGAACCAAACTTAAAAATCATGAATAAGACCGAACAACTTATTGATGCCATCGACCATCCTGAGAAATATTCCGACGAGGAACTTCAGCTCCTCTTATCTGACCCGGAGGTACTAGAAGCCTACGACACTATGTGTAGTATGAAAGCAGCCCTTTCCCCTAAACCGGAAGCAGACATTAATGAGGAATGGCAAATCTTCCGGGAAAGGAATCTGCCGAAACGTCCATCGAGGAACCCTTTCAGATTAAAACTGAAATATGCAAAAATGCTACTTCGAAATTCAGTAGCTGTGGTTGTTGTGTGTATTCTGTCGGTGGCAGCCATAGCCACTGTAATCGGCGTAAGACTCCACGATCGTCAGAATCCTGCTATGGCAACTTCTGACGATACCATCGAATTAACTCAAGCCCCAACTGTAAAAAGCGAGAAAGACACTTCAGCCATAGAGGATACGGATGTGGTGAAACAGGAACCGGTTCTTTTTGAGAATCGTCCACTCGAAGAGATTCTCAACACAATGAAAGAGCATTACCAGGTAGAGGTTATATTTGAATCGCAGAAAGCTAAAAATCTGCGCCTATACTTCAGTTGGAATCCTCAGCTGCCGGTTGCCGACATTGTTGACCTTCTTAATAATTTCCAGCAGTTTTCCATACGGCTTTCCGATAACACTCTTATCGTAGAATGAGATATTATTTCATAAAATAGAAGCCTAACTCCCCTTTTTCAATCACCTCAACACATCCTCCCCCTTTTCCATATGCTTCGCCTTACAGTAATATTGGTAATGATCAGTGCCGCTCTCTTTTCGTATGGAGCCGCCTTTTCATATAAATTTCACAATACGCCCCTCTCAGAGGCTTTGAGCCGTATAAGCAAAGAACATCCGGACATCAGTCTTATCTTTATCTATAATGAATTAGAAAACTACGCCACCGATGCCTCTCTGAATACGGACGATCCCCAAGAGGCGCTGCGGCAGGTGATAGGGCTGAACCCTATAACCGTATCTCAGAAAGCTAACACCTTTTTCCTTGAGGCACTGCAACACGGTAAGTATGTCTACACAGGCCGTATCACCGGAATTGACAATGAGCCGGTGGTGGCAGCTACGGTTATACTTCTCCAACCGAAAGATTCCACAGCAATCACCTATGGCATCACAGCCACCGACGGTCGTTTTTCAATTCCGTGCGACCGCAAAGGGGTAATCGCAAAAGTAAGTTCAACGGGCTATCAGACCACCTACGTCAACTGTAAGGACTTCAACGTAGGTATAATAAGAATGAAGGAACAGCCCGTGAGTCTGCAAACAGTCAATGTGGCGCTCGACCGTGTGTCGGTGCAAGCTGACCGCACCGTCTTTATACCCACCACACGTCAGAAAAATGCTTCCCAGACCGGTATCGAGTTAGTTCGTAGAATGGCAATACCTTATCTCAGAGCTACCGGTCTGGGAGACCTTACAACAGTATCGGGTGCAGAGGTAGACATTTTTATCGACTTTCTACCTGCCACTGGGGATGACCTGAAAGGAATGAAGATGGCAGACGTGCGAAAGGTGGAATATTATGACTTCCCGGCTGACCCTCGGTTTCTCGGCAAGCAACATGTGGTGAATTTCATTATGACCAAATATGAATATGGCGGGTATCTCAAAGGCTATACCGACCACAACATCTTCTACAACTCCGGTCAGCTTAACGGCTACGGCAAGCTCCAATATAAGAAGATGACCTACGATGTCAGTCTCGGAGGCTATCACCGCGACGACGACCACGCGGGCACTGTGTCGGAAGAAACTTTTCGTCTTCCCGCTACAGAGGGGGACATAGCCACTTTCAAAAGACATTCGGATGTAGAAAGCTCTGATGTAAAGGGTAGATTGTATTGGTCGACTTTCCGAGCCACGTATGCCACAGAGAAGCTGATTATCAGAAACTCCATAGCGGGCGACTTCGACCATAAGCCAACTAATGCCCAATTCGGCAGGGTCAGCTATTTTCCCGAAGTACTACCAGCCACTTCTTACTCTTCCAATACTTCCAACATAGTCAACTCCCTCTCCTATTATGGCAACTTTTCCATCTTCCTTCCAAAGAATAACACAATCACCATCTTTCCTGATTATTCCTATTCACATACCAACCGACTGAGTGATTATTCTGAAGAGGCTACAGAGATTAGGGATAGCTATTCAAATCTTGCGAAGGACGACACTCATCGTGTCGCACTCTCATTAGGCTACACTCACCGGTTCAGGAATCGTTCTAACCTCCGTGTGAATCTTGACGGCTCGATTATCTCAGATAACATCACTTATACAGGCACCTCAGATGCTAATGATAAGACCCACTCAGCACATCTTCAACCTTCAATAGCCTATTCCCTTTCTTTCGGTAACTTCTACGGAGCAGCCACAGCCGGAATGTCGTGGGAGCGGTTTGCCTATAACAATCTGACCGATCACTCCATAGCACCCCGGGCAAGTGTATCGCTCCAATATTCCTTTCTTAACAAACATTCCTTACGAGCTGACTTCAACTACAACAGCACCCTGCCCGCTGCACATTACCGAAGCGACAACATCATTCAGTCGAATCCACTGATGAGCTATACCGGGAATCCGCTGCTTAAGCCGGAGAAGAAATTTAGCCTCAACGGTTCTTACACGTTTTTTCCTTCCGACATGTTATCAGGGTCAGTCTATACCTTTAATAATATAATCGGCAACAGGGCTGTGTTTGATTATCTACCTACCCCTAATGGGATACTCCGTACCATAACTCAGGCATCCGGACGATTCTCTCAATCCACTTATGGAGCTTTCCTTTCCGTAAACCTATTTGAAAACAGTCTGCAATTAGGGGGAACCCTCGAATATTCCATTACACGGAACGGCGCACCCTATAACTGGACCAAATCTGCCTTCGATTATTATTTCGAGGCTTACTATTATCTTAAATCGTTTAACTTCGGAGGGACATTCATATCCCCGTCGAGAAGATGTCCGGATCCGATGAGCGGTTCGTGGTCACGCAGTCGTGCCATATACTATTTGGAAGCCGGCTGGGCAAATAAAGCGTGGAATCTTCGGGTTCTATTTAACGGGTTTGCCAACTATAATTGGAAAAACGAAACCGTCACGCTCCATACCCCTTATTATGACCAGAAGCAGACCATCTACGGCTCCGGCCATTTCTTCATAAAATTATCAGCCACCTACACCTTCGGCTTCGGCAAAAAAGTGCAGCGCGGCGACGAATCCGACCGCATGAAAGGCGTCAACTCCAATATCCTCCAATAAATGCCTCCCCTCCATCACCTTTCTCCGCTTCATCAATCCCAAATAAAGTAGCTGCCGACAATTAGCCAATTTAAATTCTTTCGTCATATGGCTAATTGTCGGCAGGTATTTTTATTTTGATGGGGGGATTTGATGTTTTGGAAGTTGTTAGGTAATTTTGTTCTTTGAAGA
>CAMWIF010000266.1 GCA_947174225.1 uncultured Porphyromonadaceae bacterium
TTTGTGAGCCAAGCCGAGAGCCTAAACATCGGCACCATCATCAATAAGAAGCGCCTTGCCTCGAGCCATATCTTCAAGATACTCCTCGATGCCGACGAGAGCAATGCCAAGTGTCTCGCTCTTGCAGATGCCGAGGTTGCCGAGATTCTTGTCAAGCCGGGTGCAAAGATTACAAAGGCTCCTGTAAAAGACCTGCGCCTACCCTTCGGTATGACTTTAGCCGCTATGGTGCGGGGCAACAATTGTCTGCTGGTAGGCGGTAACACCCATATTCAGGCGGGAGACTATGTGGTTGTGTTCAGTCTTTCGGGCACACTCAGCAAGATTGAAAAATGGTTTAACTGACTCTTCTATCCCTACACCGATGGCTACCGTTCGAAATAAAAGCTACCTAAATTTCCGTATGCTGCTGCGCGTGATAGGATGGCTCCTTACCATCGAGGCATTTTTTATGCTTATTCCTTTCGTGGTGGGTCTCGTGTTTAATGAGCATTCAGCGTGGAAATTCCTTATCTGTATGGGTGGCACAGCTATATGCGGAGCCGGATTAATGAGCCTGAAACCGAAAAGTCGTGATATGGGTAAACGCGAGGCTATACTCCTCACAGGACTCATCTGGGTGATTCTCTCATTTGCCGGCATGACTCCCTTCCTCTTTTGCGGCACCCACCTCTCGGTGACAGATGCCTTCTTCGAAACGATGAGTGGCTTCACCACTACCGGTGCCACCGTCCTTAATACACTCGACAACGTTCCGAAATCTATTCTTATGTGGCGTTGCGTAGTGCAATGGATTGGAGGTCTCGGAATCATACTTTTCACGTTGGCAGTGCTCCCTATGCTCAATTATCAGGGCGGTATGCAGCTTTTCAATGCAGAAGTCACGGGTATAACCCACGACAAACTACGTCCGCGTGTCAGCTTCACTGCCCAAAGTCTTTGGTTTGTCTACATCGGATTGACCACACTGCTTATTCTTCTCCTATGCCTCTCTCGCATGTCAATATTTGATTCTATCTGCTACGGACTATCTACTATGTCTACGGGAGGTTTCTCCAACAGCGATATATCTGTGATAGAGGAAGGAGGCATTTACGTGAAGATAGTCCTAACCATCTTTATGTTTCTGGGGGGTGTCAACTTTGCTCTCATCTTCAAGGCGTGTATGGGCGATTTCAAGTCAACCCTCCACAATGATGCCTTACGATGGTATCTTGGTATAATTCTTGTATGCTATCTCCTCCTTTGCCTGAATATTCTTATACGTGGTCTTTTTCACGGTATTGCCGATATAACCATCGACCCCCTTTTCCAAGCTGTCTCAATCCTTTCCTCTACAGGACTCACCGAACCTGATTTCAAAGACTGGGGTCCTCTGGCAGTGATAGTGCTGGTAGTAATGATGTTTATGGGTGCGTGCGCCGGAAGCACATCGGGCGGTGCTAAGATTGACCGCTTCATCATTCTGTTCAAATTCCTGAAAAATGAGTTCTACAAGATGATGCACCCCAACTCCGTCACCACAGTCACCATAAACGGAAAAGGTACCCCCTCCTGGATTGTTATGAAGACACTGGCATTCCTCTTCCTATTCGTCATTGTAATTGCCTTGGGAGGCACATTCCTCGTCTTATTAGGCTTACCGCTAAAAGACAGCTTCTTCGTAGCTCTATCAGCCGTAGCCAACACAGGCATCGGCACCGACATTACCGGCTTAGCCGGCAACTATGCCCTTGTTCCCGCCGTCGGCAAATGGGTAATAGCATTCATAATGCTTGTCGGCCGTCTCGAGCTCTACACCGTTCTCCTCCTCTTTACCCCCTCTTTCTGGAAAAAATAAATGGATAGGCAATCTCCAAATTGCCTATCCATTTAAGAGTTTGTCTTCTGGTGAAAAGCCCCCGGCAAATTATCACTTCTTCTCCAAAGCTATAGCGTCAATAGCCGCAATCGTAACAAGGTCAATAATCTCGCGCACCGAAGCATTGCTGTTCGTAAAATAAACAGGCTTCTTCAAACCCATCTGAATAGGACCGATAATCGAACCCACGCCCATACTCAAAAGCATCTGCGTAGCCGTATTGGCAGCCGTAAGATTCGGGAATACCAGCGTATTCACAGTCTTTCCCTTTAGCGTATTGAATGGGAAAGTATGGTCACGCAGCTTGGTATCGAGCGCATACTCTACCTGCATCTCGCCATCCACCTGCACCTGCGGATATTTCTCGTGCAACTCCCTAACCGCACTCGCCACCAAGGTAGCCTCCTCATGGTTAGACGAACCGAAGTTACTGTAAGAAAGCATAGCAATCACAGGCTCCTGAGCAAAGAAGCTCACCGTGTGGTCAGCAAGACGGGCAATATCCACAAGAGCTGACTTATCGGCATCCGGATTAACAGCGGTGTCGGCTATGAAATAAGTACCCTTGCGCGTATTGAGAATATGCATTGTCGCAAAGTGATTGAAGCCCTCCTGAAGCCCGATAATAGATACCACATCCTCTGCAGCAGCCTCACCGGCAGCAAAAGATGAGTACAGACAAGCGTCGGCATCCCCGGTCTCTACCATCATCATACCGAAGTAAGAACGCTCATACATCTTCTCAAGAGCAAGATCAAATGAGAAGCCCTCACGAGCCTTCTTCTTCGCAAGTATACGAGCATAACGATCGCGGGTCTCAGCCTCACGGTCGTGACGCGGATTGACAATCTCAATGCCATCAAGCGACAGACCGAGACGATCTGCACGTTTCTCGATCATCTCCTCGTTGCCAAGCACAACCGGCTTACAAACGCCACTTGATGCACACCGCACAGCAGCCCTGAGCATATTGTCCATATTACCCTCACAGATCACGACACGCTTCGGAGTCTGACGCGCAAGCTCTGTGATTCGACGCATCATCTTACCGTCATCACCCATAAGCGCACGGAGCCTGATTTTATAAGCACTCCAATCGGTTATCGGACGGCGTGCGATGCCTGACTCGGCAGCTGCACGCGCCACAGCCGGTGCGACACAGAGAAGCAGACGCGGGTCAAGAGCCTTCGGAAGGATATATTCACGACCAAACTTGATATTGTTCATGCCATATGCCTCGTCCACTACAGCCGGGACAGGCTGTTTCGCAAGGGCAGCGATAGCGTACACGGCAGCTATCTTCATTGACTCGTTGATGGCTGTCGCGCCGCAGTCGAGTGCACCGCGGAATATGTATGGGAAACCGATCACATTATTAATTTGATTCGGATAATCAGAACGACCCGTAGCCACAATGATGTCCGGACGAGTCTCCATAGCCAAAGTATAATCAATCTCAGGATTCGGATTAGCCAAAGCAAACACAATAGGTTTTTCTGCCATTGAAAGCACCATCTCCGGAGTCACAACATCTGCTACCGAAAGTCCTAAGAACACATCTGCACCCACCATGGCTTCGGCAAGAGTATGGAGATCACGTGTAGTGGCAAACTCACGCTTCTGGGCATTCAGATTTTCACGGTCAGCTCTGATTACACCCTTAGAGTCACACATCACAACGTTCTCGCTCTTCACACCGAGCTGAACATAAAGACGGGTGCAACTGATAGCGGCAGCTCCCGCACCGTTGACCACAAGCTTGATGTCACCGATTTTCTTCCCCTGAATCTGGAGGGCATTAATAAGACCCGCACCTGATATGATGGCAGTGCCGTGCTGGTCATCGTGCATGATAGGAATATCACACTCCTCTTTAAGACGATTCTCAATCTCAAAACACTCGGGAGCCTTGATATCCTCAAGATTAATACCGCCGAATGTGGGAGAAATAGCCTTCACTATCTCAATCATCTTATTCGGATCCTTCTCATTTATCTCAATGTCAAATGCGTCCAGACCTGCGAATATCTTAAAGAGAAGAGCCTTACCCTCCATCACAGGCTTGCCTGCCAACGCGCCTATATTTCCGAGCCCGAGTACAGCGGTGCCGTTGCTGATCACACCGACAAGATTACCCTTATCAGTATAACGGTACGCATCTTCCGGATTCTTCTCAATCTCCAGACACGGATAAGCCACACCCGGCGAATAAGCCAACGCAAGGTCATGCTGTGAGGCATAAGGTTTAGTAGGAACAATCTCAATTTTACCCGGTTTACCCTCCTCATGATATTCGAGGGCCATTTCTTTTGTTACTTTCGACATGTTTGATTTATTTAGAGCGTTGCCGACAAGCTCTGCCGACAATTTACTTAGAAGTACTACTTTTCTATAACAC
>CAMWIF010000267.1 GCA_947174225.1 uncultured Porphyromonadaceae bacterium
CCCCTACCCCATACATCCAAAAATAACCACTCCCCTACCCTGCTTCCATATTCCTCCCCAACCCTTTCGCAAGGAAGAATCGCAAAAAGAGCGACCACCCTCACGGGCAACCGCTCTGATGATGAAACATTTCAATTACTCTTATTTAGTTGCTTCTTTTCATTTATGAGTTAATGCTACTCCAATTCTATCAAATTGATTTGCCTGGGAAGTTAAGAACACTTCCGACTCGGAGCATCACAATCAGATAATTCCTTGACCCATCATAGCATCGGCCACTTTCATAAAACCGGCTATATTAGCACCCTTCATATAGTTGATATAGCCATCGGGCTGTTTGCCATATTCCACACATGCCTCGTGGATTGACGTCATGATCTCATGGAGTTTCTTATCAACCTCAGCTGCGCTCCACTGAAGATGCTCGGCATCCTGAGTCATCTCCAAGCCACTGGTAGCAACACCACCCGCATTCACAGCCTTACCGGGGCAATAGATGGTGCGGTTTGCAATGAACTCGTCGATTGCTTCCGGAGTACAACCCATATTGCTGACTTCGGCACACAGCATAACATTGTTAGCAATGAGCTGCTTTGCATCCTCACCGTTAAGCTCGTTCTGAGTAGCACAAGGAAGAGCGATGTCCATCTTCTGCTCCCAAGGCTTCTTGCCGGGGAAGAAAGTCGAGCCGGGGAATTGCTCAGCATAAGGTTCTACTATATCATTACCTGTAGCACGAAGCTCAAGCATATATTCTATCTTCTCATCGTCGAGACCGTCGGGGTCAAGGATATAACCGTCAGGACCGGAGATTGTAATGACCTTCGCACCCAACTCGGTAGCTTTCTTGGCTGCACCCCAGGCAACGTTGCCGAAACCTGAAATACCGATGGTCTTACCCTTGATGTCCTGTCCCATTTCCTTGAGCACATCCTGCACGAAGTAGAGAGCACCATAGCCGGTAGCCTCCGGACGGATTCTTGAACCACCGAAGCTGAGTCCCTTGCCGGTGAATGTACCTGTGTTCTCACGGGCAAGCTTCTTGTACATACCGTACATATAGCCTACTTCACGGCCACCAACACCTATATCGCCTGCGGGAACGTCGCGGTCCGGACCAAGATTGCGCCACAGCTCAAGAATGAAAGCCTGACAGAAACGCATAATCTCAGCATCGCTCTTGCCACGGGGGCTAAAGTCTGAGCCACCCTTAGCTCCACCCATAGGAAGTGTGGTCAACGCATTTTTGAAAGTCTGCTCAAAACCGAGGAATTTCAAGATTGAAAGATTCACAGAGGCGTGGAAACGGATGCCACCCTTGTAAGGGCCAATGGCATTGTTAAACTGCACTCTGTAACCTATATTGTTTTGAACTTCTCCCTTATCGTCTACCCATGTCACACGGAATGTGAAAATACGGTCAGGCTCTACCATACGCTCTATGATTTTTGCCTTCTCAAACTCCGGATGCTGATTGTAGACATCTTCTACCGAGAGAAGAACTTCTTTCACTGCCTGAAGATATTCTTTCTCTCCCGGGTGCTTAGCCTCAAGGCCTGCCATAATCTCAGAGATGTTCATGTCGATTTTTCTTTTTTAGATTTTTGGTTAGATTTTAACTCTTGCTTTACTTTTGCAAGCAAAATATGATCTTGTTAAACAATATGAAAGCTCTAATCTTCATTTTATCGGGTTGTCATATCGTTTACGTTGCAAAAGTACAATCAATTTCAATTCCCACCAAATAAATTTATATGTTTAATAACATAAAAATAGAGAGACCACCCTTCTGAGCGGCCTCCCTCAATTTAAAATCAGGATTAGGATTGATTGTCTTGATTTGTTGTCCTACTAAATTACTTATTTACGCTGTAAGTCTTCTTAATTTCTATGCCTTAATAAGAGCATATTTATTGGTTGAGCAACGCAGAGCTATATATAAGCTATATGTTGGTGGAGTTGTCATTATTTCTTTTCCTACCCTCTTATCATATAAACGTTTACTTCTCTATATAGTTCACACGCCCACCTCTTTCCCAGGCTATAAAATTAAAAAATTTTCACCCTCCACCCCAAACCTCCTGATCAGTCTAAACAATCGTTTGACTATCAATTAATTTTGTTATTTCTACTTTTTTCATTAATTTCGCATAAAATTGACAAAACATCTCTGCCTCTCTCGCTCTTACACAACATTGATGAAGACGCGCTCACGCTATCGGCTTATATTTGAAGACGAAGGGCGGCTTGAAAATATTGCCTCTGTCTCAGCCTCCGGCCCGAAATGGCTGGCGGGGAGCATCGTTGTGCTTATATTTATTATGGTGATTGGTGCTCTTGTGACATTCCTCACCCCGGCTCGCAGGCTGCTTCCTGGCTATCTGAAGGAGAGCGAACGATCCGCCACTGAGATGCAGCTTGTGAGGCTCGACTCTATCAGGATGGCGTATGAGACCAACGCAGCATTTATCGAAAACCTTCAATTCGTCCTTAACCCCACTCTTCATAAAAGAGATACCGTTGCAGCTCCTGCACAGTCATCAAGAATGTCATCCGATTCACTTCTGCCCACATCTCGCGAAGAGGCAAAGTTTGCTGCAATGATGAGAGAGCGTGAAAAGTATAATGTCTCCGTTGTCGCCCCCTTAGCAGCCGAGAGCATGATGTTCTCACCTGTAAATGCGGAGTCGGTGGTCTCGCAGTCTTCAAAATCAGAAAAGAAAGCTGAAATTATCCTTGCTGCCAAGTCCACCGTTTCAGCAATTGCCGACGGCACGGTCATTGCCGTAAGTCAGTCGCTCAAAGATGGTGGCACAGTCGTGATAATACAACATCCTAAAGGCTTCCTCAGCCGCCTGAGCCGTCTCGGCTCTGTTTTAGTGGAGCCGGGCGATATCGTGACCGGTGGCCAAATCATCGCCCTTTCCAACCGTGGCAATGCCCATAATGGCGAAATTATAAACCTTGAGATGTGGCATAACGGGAATCCCCTGATTCCTTACGAATATATAGGCGACGGCAATTCCGATTCATATTATCCAAAAATCTATAAGAAGGATGTGGAAGAGGAACGCTTATAACTCCAATTACAATCATAAAGTGAATTAATATTATCTCTTTACATATTGTGGATACAGAAATAAGAAATATAGCTATCCTCGGAAGCACCGGGAGTATCGGCACTCAGACCCTCGACATCATTGCGGAATACCCGCATAAGTTTCGCGCCACTGTGCTTACGGCGCGTAAGAATTGGCAACTCCTCGCAGAGCAGGCACGTAAGTTTATGCCGCTGGTAGTGGTAATTACCGACGAGACTTGCTACGCTCCTTTGAAAGAAGCTTTGGCTGACCTACCCATAAAAGTAGAATTGGGAGCTAAGGCAATTGATGAAGTTGTGACACTTCCCGAAGTCGACGTTGTCGTCACAGCTATGGTGGGCTACAGCGGTTTAATGCCTACTATAGCAGCGATAAAGGCAGGAAAGACAATAGCCCTTGCCAATAAGGAGACTCTTGTGGTGGCTGGTGAACTGATTACCGGTATGCTGCGTGATTCAAAATCCGAGATTATACCTGTTGATAGTGAGCACTCTGCCATCTTCCAATGCCTTGTGGGAGAAAAAACCTCACAGGCACGTAAGATTCTGCTTACTGCCAGTGGCGGTCCGTTCCGTCGGTTTAAAGCGGAAGAGCTTGAGAATGTGACGGTGAAGGATGCCCTTAACCATCCTAACTGGAGTATGGGTGCAAAGGTTACAATCGACTCCGCCTCAATGATGAATAAAGGATTTGAAATGATTGAGGCAAGATGGCTCTTTGGGTGTCCGCCTGAGAATATCGAGATTGTGGTGCATCCGCAGAGCATCGTTCATTCTATGGTGGAGTTTATCGACGGCTCTATAAAGGCACAGCTCGGCGTACCGGATATGCACCTGCCCATACGTTATGCTCTCGGTTATCCGGAACGTCTCCCCTCCACCAACCAGACACTTTCCCTGTCGCAGTACGCCAACCTTACTTTTGAGGCACCTGATTATAAGAAGTTCCCTCTTCTCGGCTATGCTTTCGAGGCAATCGGCAAAGGGGGTAATATGCCCTGCATTCTTAATGCTGCCAATGAGAAAGCGGTGGCTGCGTTCCTCAACGGCAGAATTAAATTCACCGATATGCCACGTCTTGTGCATTACACGATGGAGAAGACATCTTATATATCTTCACCTGATCTCGCCACTCTCGTAGCCACTAATAAGGAGGCTT
>CAMWIF010000268.1 GCA_947174225.1 uncultured Porphyromonadaceae bacterium
ATTTTGGCAATCTTAGCCCATCAAAGAACATCATAAAATCACATACTCCTCTCTCACTCAACCCTATGGAAAGAATAAAGTTAAAGTTCCCTCTCAAGTGGCGATTTAGATAGTGTCCTGTCCTGAAAAATTTGGTTCTTACTTACTTTAGTTGAAAATCCAGCGTGGCATTATCATCTTTCTCTACAGGAATGGCAGTTTCGCTTACCGTAAAGAATATGTTTGTTAACTGTTCAACTAAAGTGAGTAAGAACCAAAAATGTTGACTAAAGAGTTAAAGACTTTAACGAACTATTTGAACATACACCTGATGAATCGGTAGGCTTTACTTTTTATGGACTTCGGTGGAGAGGATGATCACGTCTTTTAGGGGACGGTCGAGGCTGTCGGTTGCCATCTCTGTGATCCTTTCCACTACGTCTTGACCCGATATTAGTTCTCCGAACACTGTAACGGAACCGTCAAGGTGTGGTGTGCCACCAATCGTACGGTAGACCTCCCGGCGTTCAGGGGAAATAGTCACCCTACCCTGTTCTGCATATTCCTTTTCAGCTCTTTCACGAGCCTTGGCATTGAGAAGATCACCATTCTCAATCTTCGAAAGTGTAGGGTCTTCAAGCATCAGTTCATAGCGAGCAAGATGATACAGATAATTCTTCTGCCATTCGTTAAGACGCTCCTCTGTGGCATCAAGTTGTTCATCGGTAAAGGTTTTACCCTGCACCACACAGAACTGTGTACCGGCAGACATTCTCGTCGGGTTAACGTCGTCTCCGAGTTTGGCATCAATCAGGGCACCTCTTTTGCAGAATCTTGTCGGGAGAATTTCGGAATACACCACATATCCTCCGTCGCCATCACCATAAGCCTTTCCCGGCACCTGCTCCTTACTTGCAGGATCGCCCCCTTGGATAAGAAAATCCTTTATGACACGATGAAAAAGCACACCATCATACACCCCATCCTTACAAAGACGTATGAAATTATCACGATGCAGCGGAGTGTCATCGTAAAGCAAAAGAGTTATATCACCTTCGGTAGTTTTGATGGTGACATACGTTCCCTTCTCTTCCCTAATCTCCTCATCTATCGGTTCAACTCCTGATATGGCTGATATTCCGGAAGCGAACATACCATCTGAGCCAGTAGTTATACACGATGAATCAATATTGCAAACAACTGCCGAATCAGCAGAGGCTATAGCTGACGATTGTGAAGCAATCATGTTGGCTGCAAAAATTAGCAGACATCCTGCAAATGTTCTTTTCATACACATATGCTGTAAGGGTTATCCTATTCACTACAAGTCACACCATGCTCATATAGCCATTCCGGTGCTATATCTGCACCATTTGACCAAAAGATAGTTTCATCCAAACCAAATTTTCGGAACTGCTCCTTATCTTTTAAAGCCCTGAATACCGGAGCATCCAGGATAGGACTCATATCCACTTGCTTTATGACACCATCGTTAAACACACATTTCAGAGTATATTCACCCTTATACTCCACATCTGTTACCTGAATCCACATAACTTCATCTATTAATTTTTGTAATGGGTTCTCCCTTCTGAGCCTTATTCCACAAATCCATAACTTCCGATTCATGTTTATCAAGAAAATCGTTTACAAGTGCAATTGACTTTGATTTCGCCTGTCCTTCCACAAATCGGTCTTTTATAGTAATTGTGAAATTCTCCGAACCTCTCCTGACATGAATATGAGGTGGATTATGATCAAATCCATAAAGATATATCAATAAGCCTTCAAGCACATAGATAGCACCCATAGTTTTTTTTGCAAATATAAACAAAAGCTACGACATAACAATCGTATCGAAGTGATAATATCTAAAATCAATGTAAAAAATGCAATATCTCCACACATAGAATAAAGATTGACAAAGCTATTGTAGCGAGAATGTATTTTTTGTAATTTTGCGATATGGAACAGTAACCGGATTGGCTAATATCAGTCTACAACCGGAAATAACAGTGAGGAGGTTTTAAATTGATTATGAAGGAATACGAAGCTTATTTGTTTGATTTCGATTATACACTTGCCGACTCGTCGCGAGGCATTGTGATGTGTTTTCAGGATGTTCTCAAGAGAGCCGGATATAGTGATATAAGTGACGATACGATAAAACGCACTATCGGACTTACGCTTGAAGAGGCGTTTGCAGAGATGACCGGTGTGACCGATTCCGAAACGCTTGCACGATGGCGTAAGGAGTATGTCAGTATAGCAGATAAGATTATGAATGATGCCACGGTGCTGTTTCCTGAAGTGGCAGAAGTGTTGGCTACGCTAAGAGAACGTGGCGCAAAAACCGGGATAATATCTACAAAATATCGTTATAGGATAGAGAATTTCTTATTGCGTCACTTCGATAGCTTACCCGTAGACATAATTATCGGTGGCGAGGATGTCAAAACTCCGAAGCCATCACCAGAAGGTGTCATAGAAGCTATGGAGAGACTTGGGGTGAAGCCGGAAAATGTGCTTTATTGTGGTGATAGCGTTGTTGATGCCAGTACTGCCGTCAATGCCGGTGTAGACTTTGCTGCCATACTTCACGGCGTTACACCACGCTCCGTCTTTGAGCCGTTGCCCCACGTTCTCATCACAAATAATCTTATTGATATTCTACCGACACCCATAGGCTGACATTTATTGTGCCTTTTTGAAAAGAGAAAACAGTTCGACAATGGCATATATAACGAAGTATATGCCTATAAATATACTGATTGTCCTTTCAGGAGCTACCAAATGCCAAATACCTATAGTGAGTGCTACAACACCTATGAGCAGGGTCTTAATGTATGTCTTTGTTACCGGATTCATTATGAGGATAAATTAGTTATTGGCGAACTGTACCAATAATTTAGTATAGTCAGCAAGTAAACAATATGCAAAGTTACAAAATTTCAGAAGAATTTATCTAAATTTGCATCTTATTAATCTATTTTTTCAGATATGGAATACGCAAAGCTACAAGATAAATGCCGAGGCTCGATCGTAGGTGGTGCAGTCGGCGACGCACTCGGATATGAGGTGGAATTTATGAGTCTAGGAGCCATTCACAGGGAATATGGGCAAAGGGGTATTACCCATTATTCGGAAAATAAAGAGGGTGTGGCGCAGTTCTCTGACGATACGCAGATGACTCTCTTCACTCTTGAAGGCCTGATGAACGGCATTATCGCCACACAAGCCGGCAAACCTGAAGAGATTCTCCCCTACATTGCCAAAAGCTACCTTAACTGGCACAAGACACAGACCGTTGCCCCTCAGATCCAACCCGACAGTTGGCTGAGCCACATACGCACACTTTGGTCGCGACGCGCACCGGGAACAACGTGTATGAATGCCCTCGACAACATCTCAAACGGTGTGGGCGTATACAACAATTCAAAAGGGTGTGGAGGTGTGATGCGCGTGGCTCCGATTGGTATATTCAATGCCGTCCACTCCAATCTCTATTCATATGAAGATACCGCTCATCTTGCCGGATGGGCAGCGGAAATCACACATCACCACGTGGCAAGCACATTTGCCTCTGCCCTTCTCGCTACCACTGTAGAAAACTGTATCCACGATGAAACAGTCAGCAGACTGGAGTTTGAATGGATTGTTGACGGCGGACTGTCAATGATGTCGAAATACTTTCCGGGTGACGACGAGAAGCTGAGGAAATTCTGCAATTTGGTAAAGTTGGCAATCGAATTGGGTAAGGGCGACACACCCGATGGCGATGCTATTCGTCAGCTCGGCGAAGGTTGGGTAGGAGATGAGGCTATTGCCATAGCTATATTTTGCGTTATGCGCCATATTGACAGTTTTGAGGACTGTATCATAAGTGCCGTAAACCACGATGGCGACAGCGATTCAACCGGTGCGATAGCCGGGAATATAATCGGTGCCATACTCGGCTATTCAGCCATCCCACGTCATTTCCTTGACACGCTTGAGATTGAACCGGTGTTGCTCTCGGCAGCTGATGACCTCTGTGCTGACATCAACATTCCGGAAGTAAACCAACGCATAGGTCAACGTTATATCAACCACTACCCTGCCAATGTAGAAGAGAAGTTTCTTATAGAATGAAGAGATAAAATCTTTTCTATAGTTTCAGAATAAAAACAAGATAAATTAGCTATAATCTAACTTTGCTTCCGTAATTATCAAAAGCAAACAGATTATGGCTAATTTTGAAAACCTCATCCCCTTTATCTTTCACTT
>CAMWIF010000269.1 GCA_947174225.1 uncultured Porphyromonadaceae bacterium
TTCTGGAGCGCCGTGTGAACTAACGAACAAGTTCTTTGGTCAAGAACAATTTAGGCTTTAGCCTTGTTCTGGTCCTCAAGAATCTTTACTGCCATATCATAGATGGTAGTGTCGTCAAGAACTACGAGACCTCCGTCCGGGCCCGGTTCGATATGCATGCCGACGTTTTTGCCAAACTGATAGTTTACACCGCCGAAATAATTGCGTACTGTCTGTACAGTAAGGTTCAGCTCGTCGGCTATACGATGTGTTGAACCGTCAGGCAAACTGTCTTTGAGTCTGCGAAGCTCGTTGAAGGTGATTGTCTTGCTCATAGCAGATGGTATTTTTGAGGTTATACTTAAACGATTGACTATAAGTAACCGTCGATTATTTATTTTAGGTCGGTTGCTTTATTTTTACGTTTCCGATTGCTAATTTAGACATTTTTTCGCAAACTACCAAGAATTTTGGAAAATTTGCGTATGTTTAACAACATATACTGCTAAATAAGCTCCAAATCGTCGGCAGCAACCCATCCGATATAGTCGGAATTTAACCTTACCTTATACCATGTCACATTCCCCTCGGCATCTGTTTCCTCCGACACGATGCGCACTTCCGTACCTTTGGTCAATACGCCATCCTTACCTGATTCGCTCTCCTTACCCGGCTCAGTAAGGAGGCTGACCTTGAAAGCGGTAATCACCCCGTTTTCTTTCGAGGATATTGCACGAGCACCCGATATGGCAAACGCAACAAACACTACTGAACATATGAGCGTGATGATCCCACCGAAAAATCCAATTTTTCTGGCTATGACACTACGGGTAAAGATATAAAGTGCCGCTCCCCCTATAAAGAGGATGAAACATACGGCTCCCCACACTGCCCAAAGGTTGGAAGCTGTCTCAATCGCTATGGCTGTATGTACATTCTGGAAGAAGGAAGGTTCATCAAGAGTGACTTTCAGACGCTTCCCCTTCTGCTCCGCCTTATTCGAATCCTCAATACGGCTCCTTAAATAGCGAAGATTGGCGTTGAGTTCCTTCTGGCTCGGGTCAATGCGTTTTGCCCTGAGATAGCAAAGCATTGCCTTGCCGTAATCCCCTTCCTGATAATAGGCATTGCCCATATTGAAAAGAAGAGGCACGGAGACACCCTCCGTCTCTGCCACTATGCCATAGAGTTCTATCGCTTTACCATATTCCTTCGCAGTATAGGCGGAATCGGCATCAGCCAATGTGGTCTGTGCAAATGCTCCGGCAGGAAACAGTGTCGTCAGAGCAATCAAGAGAGAGGCGACCATGTATTTCATTATCCTACGATTTCTCATTTCCCGACGTTTTTTGCTGTTTAAATGAATCCTCAAGTGAATTAATCACCACCACACCCTGATTATATACAGGTTGCATATTTCCCTTTGTGGCGGCAGGAGCATATTTGGCAAACTCACACTCGTCAAGAAGAGTAATGAACTGTGCCACTACATTTTCCGGAATACCCCTGTCGTAGAGTTTTTCGCTTATATTCTGGCGTGTGAGTTCTGAAGGAGGCATCTTGAGCTTATCACCCATATATCCCCAAAGGGCAGCAAGCATCTCGTCGTAGAAACGATTAATCTCTCCCTTCTTGATGCAGACACCGGCTTTGCGCAGACGCTTCTTAGCCATCTTGTCGGCTTTTCTGCTCCTTACGGCAAGAAGATCGGCGTTTGCCTTCAAATAAGCCCTGTAATAGCCCACGGCTCCTAAGAGCAGCAGTATAGGGATAATGTAGAACAACCAATAGCCGAAACGCTTCACGTAGGGTGTATGAGTCATTGATAAACCACCGTTCACGGGTAAAAGATTTGGATTAAACGACATATTGCCTCGTGTCTGCGATTTCTCAGAGCCTTTGCCCCTACCTACCGTTATCTCATAGCCACGCGCAGTGGAAGTCTCATATTGCCCGCTTTCAGGATTGAAATATACAAGCTGCACATCCGGGATTTTGAAAGATCCCGACTCAAGCGGCATAAAAGAATAATCGAAACGTGCCGTTCCACTGACATTAGTGCGCCCGACAGTAGTCTGCACATCAGGCGTAGGACTATATACCTCTAACTGCGGAGGATAAAGAGCATTGAGATCGGGCAGCTTCACATATTTGAGGTTGCCGGTGCCACTTACCGTATAGACCACCGAGGCTGCCTGATTGCTCAGGAATGTCTGTGCAGGAAGCGTGGAGCTTATGGAGAATTTACCCACACCACCGGAGAAGTTAGCCGGTTGAGGAGCGGGAAGGCTCTTCACGTTGATGGTCAAATCATTTGGAGTGACGTTGAGCTGCAACGGTTTCGCCACTGACATACTTCCCCAGAAGGGGTCGTGATAGTATTCACGCTCATCCACGCTGACGGTGTAGGTGTTGCCGTGGACAGTCAACTGACCCTCCATCTGATGGAAGATTATATAGAGAGCAATGATAGCGGTGGCATAGGGTTTACGTCCCTCCGTCTCATAGTCGAGCTGATTCGACACATCCTTCGATTCCTCCACCACAAAGCCCTCAAACTTCGGAGCTGCCGTGGCTCCGATAAATTTAATGGCATCATAGGTGGTATAAAGTTTCACTGTGTAGACCAATGCCTCTTGCTCGTAGGCGGTGGTCTTGCTTACATTAGCTTTAAGATAGAGATTGCCGTCACCTTTACCGATGAATTTCGGACCGTCGGCACTGTTATGACGTGTAGGATCAGAAGATGACTGCTGCTGTTGGTTAGAGCCTCCGGGAGTTGAAGCTGCTGCGGCAGCTCCAATTGTATAGCTTACAGTGTTACTCTTCACACCGTCCACCGTCACAGGGCCGAAGGTATACGAACCCTCAGTCTGTGCCCTGACGGTAAGTGTGTAAGTATAGCTGTAAGATTGTGTCGTCTTGCCGTTTACACTTGTGAAGCTTGAACTCTGCCCGGTGCGGTCGAAATACATAACCTTACCACCCGGTACTGATGCCGGTTTTTCGGGAGCTTTTTCCGAATTGCTCACCTCATAAGTGATGTAGAAGAGTTCACCTACACCAATCTCTCTTCTACCCCTACCTGCCTGCACGTCAAGACGTACCGTGGCAGCCTCCGATGCCATTGCAAAGAGCATCAGCATCATCAGGAACAGGATATGTTTTTTTCGTGGTCTCATCTATTTATTGGATTATATTTCCATTATCACTGGGGGTCGGCTGGAACTTGGCAGTCCGCTACCTGCCTCTATCTCCAGCGACGATGCCGTTATTGTATCATATTTCCCTGTATTGCTATTGTAGAAGCTGAAGCGAAGAGAATCAACTATGAATTTACCCTCACGTTTCGGCATCACGATACATTCTATCTCGACTTCAGAACCCAACTCACCATCTTTTATATAATGGCTTATATTGTCGGTCATCGACTTAAACTGCAATCCTTCAGGAAGCATAGCCGGAATATTAGGGAGAAGAACACCTTCAAGACTGCCGACACCGGAAATGGTCACAGTGAGCAGTGTGTCTTCTCCATTCTTAATTTCACCATCAGGAAATTCTGCGGCAATCTCAAAATCTCCCACAGCTCCGGAGAAATCGTCAGGACGACCGCGTTCCGGCAGTGCCGACACTCTTACACTAACCTCCGGCGCTGAAAGACCTACCGCGTCAACCACGTTGCCAATGGAGCGTCCCCAAAAAGGATCATAATATTCCTGTTGTCGGTAAAAGCCGAGTCGATAGTCAGCACCTTTTATCTTGAATTTACCTTTTTCAGGAAAACGCAGAAAGTAACGATCCACGACAGCCGTATAATACGGTTGTCCGTTGACTTCAACGGGAGTCAGCTTATTGTCGGCAGCCGAACGACTCACATCTATACCTTGGAAGTCAGGAAGCGAAGTGAGTTCAACACCCTCAACTGAAGGATCGGGTGTAAAGAGCACGACCTCATATACAAGGTTCTCCCCCTGGATTACCTTGTCACGCGACACCCTCGTCTGGAGATAGGCACCGTGAGTTCTCTCTCTCGCCACAGTCACAACGTGGGGGAAAAGAAGCAAAAGAAATAATATAAGAGTCGTTTTCCTCACCTTATGTTTCCTTTTTACCAGTTTTTGTAATTTCTATTGCGACCCTTGCTCTTATCGCCCTGATTTCCTGTGGCAACTCTTGCTCGGGTTTGGTTTTCCTTATTTTCCATAGCCTGAAGAATCTGGTCGGCAGTCTGCTGATTTATGTCTTGCGGCTTCGGCTG
>CAMWIF010000270.1 GCA_947174225.1 uncultured Porphyromonadaceae bacterium
GTGCATACCATTGTAAGGAACCAAAGGAAGAATACCACGAAGATGGCACCATTCAGTAATGCCTTCTTCTTAAGTTCTGTGAAGAAGTCGGGGTCGTCAGCGATGTTATTCATCATATAGAGAGCTGCCTGCATACGGGCGAGGAAGAGAACTGCTACACCGAGAATAAGGTTCTTCCAATTGAAGATAGCCTCAAAACCGTGGCTTGGTGCCCACTGTGAAATTACAGGACTGCTGCTGTCGAGCAGATTTCCACGGGTCACGGTAAACTCAGCTCCAAAGAAGAACATTGACACAGCCACACCGAGAAGGATACATCCCACACAGCCGTTGATGAAAAGGAAGATGTCGTAGGTGCGTGTGCCGTAGACATTGCCGGCTTTTCTGCGGAACTCATAGCTCACTGCTTGCACGATAAAGCTGAAGAGGATGAGAATCCAGAGCCAATAGGCACCGCCGAAACTTGTAGAATAGAAGAGTGGGAAGGAAGCGAAGAATGCACCGCCGAAAGTGACGAGCGTGGTGAATGTCAATTCCCACTTTCTGCCCATGGAGTTGACGATAAGATTGCGACGCTCTTTATTGGGGGCGCCTAAGATCATAGATTGTCCGCCCTGCACAAAAAGCAGGAAGACGAGGAGGGCGCCCAAAACAGAGATGAGCAGCCACCAGTAATTCTGAAGATATTCAAGAGTCATGACTTAAAAGTTTGGGCATTAAAATTAGTGGTTGTCTATCTCAAGGTTTCCTTTGGAGCGTTTGCTGATCTGGCGAAGCATTATGCTTACCTCAGCCACAAGCAGAACGGTGAATATTACGGCGAAGAGCCAGAAGGTAAGTATTACTGTGCCTGATGATATTTCAGAGATTGCAGCTTTTGTGGGGAGGAGATCTTGCACAGTCCAAGGCTGACGGCCTACCTCAGCCACCATCCAACCCGCCTCAGAGCATATCCACATTAAAGGCACGGAGAGGATGGCAATCCATTGTAGCCATGTGATGCGATACAGCCAGTCTTTCTTATATACGGCAAAGAGAGCCACTATGAAGAATAGAAGGAAATAGCTGCCCAGAATCACCATAACGCGGAAGGAATAGAATGTGACGCCTACCGGCGGAATAGCCTCATCGACAGAATCAAAGTAGCCATACCCGAAGAACTGATAATTCTCACGAAGTTGTTTCTCTGCCTCAGCCATTGCAGCCTGATCGTTGTTGGCACGGGCAATGTCGTAGGCACGCAAAGCCTCATGCGACAGTTTTCCGAGACGTATTCTTTCCGCATAGCTCACGGTGTTGATTGTGTCGCCAGCCTCGTTTATGTCGATACCGTTCACGATGTCGGCAATGCCGGGGACAAAAGCGTGGAGATCGTGTTTCGCAAGAATAGAGAGACCGCAGGGGACGGTAATGTCAAATAAATACTCGTCTTCAGCATTGTTCCAAGTCTTCGACGGGTTGACGATACCGGCTGCCACGATGCCTTGGCTATAGCCGCCGTGGTAAAGACCCTCCATGGCAGCAAGCTTCATAGGCTGATGCTTTGTTACCTCTACAGCGGAGCCGTCGCCTGTCCACATAGTGAGGAGCAGACCGATAAGACCTACCCAGCCACCTACTTTGATGGAGCGGATGGCGAAGGGAGTGTTGCGCTTCTTGTAAAGGAACCACGCGCTTACACCTATTACGAACACACCTGCCAAAGCCCAACCTGAGAATACAGCGTGCATATACTTGTTGACAGCGATTCCGGAGAAGAGTGCCCAGAAATTGTCCATCACGTTACGCATCTGAGCAGGATCGAACTCCATACCTACAGGATACTGCATCCAGGCATTGGCTACGAGAATCCAGAGTGCCGAGATAGAGGCACCGAGCCATGTGAGCCAAGAAGAGGCAAGATGGAATTTAGGGCTTACTTTACCCCAGCCGAAGAACATAACGGCTACGAAGGTTGACTCCATAAAGAAAGCGAGGAGACCTTCGATTGCAAGCGGGGCACCGAAGATGTCGCCCACAAACCAGGAGTAGTTGCTCCAGTTTGTTCCGAACTCGAATTCGAGGATAATACCCGTGGCAACGCCGATAGCGAAGTTGATGCCGAAGAGAGTCATCCAGAATTTTGTGGCAGCAAGCCATTTTTCAGATTTTGTTTTCAGATAGAGGCTTTCCATGATGGCCACTATCAGCGACAGTCCGAGCGTGAGCGGCACAAACAGCCAGTGATAGATGGCTGTAAGGGCGAATTGCCAACGCGACCAGTCGACTACGGTCATTAGATCATCCATGTGAGTTTATGGTTTGTTAAAGGTTTATGGTTTAGAGTTTATCGTTTATAGTTTAGGAGGAGGTTAATGGGATTTTTTTAGGAGGTTGGTGCGCACCGCATCTGCGCGGTCGTCATCATTATCATAGTCGCGAGATAAAATGTTGGGGAAGAACAGCAGCTTCATCACGACAAAGAAAATGAACAGCTTCAACAGGATTATGACCCAGAGACTACGCCCTACAGTCATTGAGCGGAAGCCGTCGTAGTAAAAATACCATATTTTTTTTGCTGTAATCATGACCCGGTATAATTTAATGTAAGTGAATGAGGAGGAAATATACGCAAAGTTAACTAATGAGATTTAAAAAAGCTAAAAAAGTGAGGAAAAGTTTGAAAAAAGATTAATAAAAATGGTCAGAAGTCGCTTTGAGGATGTCTCCTCGCTCAGATAATGGCTGTGAGGTAGAGTTAGGCAACGGGAAGCGAAAAAGAGTGACTGCAATAAAAAAAGCCGTCAATAGGGATTGATTTCGTAAAAAATGATTATCTTTGCGATAGTTTTCCGAATCTTACAGATTTCGGGATATGCAGCTCCTTTTCTATCTCAGCTCTTTGGCAAAATGTGGCTGGAAGAGGAAGGTGCTCGGGAAGGAATCAATATCAAAGTCATAAATAATCATACATAACCCGACTATATGGCATTATGGTTTGAATGTAAAGTGCGCTACGACAAGATGATGGAGAACGGCACTGTCAAGAAGGTGAATGAGCCTTACTTGGTTGACGCTCTCACTTTCACAGAAGCGGAAGCACGCATAATCGAGGAAATCACCCCGTTCATCAGTGGTGAGTTCTCGATTTCAGCGGTTAAGAAGACGAAGGTGTCGGAGATTTTCTTCGACGACAGTGCCGATAAATATTATATGGTAAAAGTAAATTTCATCACCATCGATGAAAAAAGTGGCGTTGAAAAAAAATCGGCAAGTTTTATTCTTACTCAGGCTGATGACCTCGAAGGGGCGCTTGTGCGTTTCAAGGAGGGGATGAAAGGCACTATGTCGGACTACGACATAGCCAGCATAACAGAGACAATGCTTATGGATGTCTATCCTCTCGACCTTTCGGGTGAGAAGAAACCTAACCCGGAATCTTAAATCCCTTTGTGCGGCAGAGTGCCTATCGATAAGAGTATGAGTATCGAAGAAAATCTAAAAAGGATTAGGGAAGAAATTCCATCGGGAGTAGAGCTTGTGGCAGTGTCGAAGTTCCATCCTGTTGAGGCGTTGCGTGAGGCATACGACGCCGGTCAGCGTTGTTTCGGCGAGAGCAGAGTGCAGGAACTTGTGGCTAAAGAGAAGGAATTGCCTTCCGATATACGCTGGCATTTCATAGGTCATCTCCAGACCAATAAGGTTAAGCAGCTTATTGGCAAGACATCTTTGATAGAGAGTGTAGACAGTGAGAAGCTTCTACGCCTTATTGATAAGGAGAGTGAGAAAGCCGGCGTGCTCACCAATGTCTTGATGCAGGTGCATGTGGCGCGTGAAGAAACTAAGTTCGGTTTCTATCCGGAGGAACTGTTGCAATTTTTTAGGCAGCGTGGCTACGAGACTCTTACCAATACACATATCTGCGGAGTGATGGGTATGGCTTCCAACACCGATGACGAGCAACGTGTCAAAGCTGACTTCAAAGCTATTGCGGAGATTTATCGCTGCATAGCCGACGATGAATCACTTGGGCTGCGCGGATTCGATAAGCTCTCTATGGGCATGAGCAGCGACTGGCCATTAGCCGTGGATGAGGGTGCCAATATCATTAGAATAGGCACTGCGATTTTTGGAGAAAGAGAGTTTTAAACCCTATGGATTTTTAAGCTCTCTGCACACTCATTAGAAAACAAGCATCAATTTAAGTTCTAATTACA
>CAMWIF010000271.1 GCA_947174225.1 uncultured Porphyromonadaceae bacterium
CTCTGGAGTCTCGTGGTCTCGGAGATGTGTATAAGAGAAATGGATGTGATCACGACGGTGCCCAACGTATCATATAAGGTATATGACAAGAAAGGGAACGTGACCGAAGTTCATAATCCCTCCGGGCTGCCCGAAGCAACGCTCATAGATCATATAGAGGAACCGTATATACGCGCCACCATCATCACACAGGCTGATTACATCGGTCCGATTATGACTCTGTGTCTCGGCAAACGTGGTGAGTTGGTGAAGCAAGAGTATATCTCCGGCAACCGTATGGAGATAACTTTTGATATGCCTTTGGGTGAGATTGTGATTGACTTCTACGACAAGCTCAAATCCATATCAAAGGGCTATGCTTCGTTTGACTATCATCTGCACGATTTCAGGGAGTCGAAGTTGGTGAAACTCGACATTCTTCTCAACGGTGAGAGTGTGGATGCCCTGTCAACGCTTACCCACGCCGACAATGCCGTGAGGTTCGGTAGGCGTATGTGTGAGAAATTGAAGGAGCTGATTCCACGTCAGCAGTTTGACATTGCTATTCAGGCTGCAATCGGTGCTAAGATTATAGCGCGTGAGACTATCAAGGCTGTGCGTAAGGATGTGACTGCCAAGTGCTACGGTGGCGACATCTCCCGTAAGCGCAAACTTCTTGAGAAGCAGAAAGCCGGTAAGAAGCGTATGAAGCAGATTGGCTCTGTAGAGGTGCCACAGAAGGCTTTTCTCGCAGTGCTTAAACTTGATTAGCCTTCCGGTTGTTAATACAGTGATTAGGCATCGGCGGTTAGAACGCAATTTCTAATCGCCGATGCCCTCTTTATAAACCCTCAACTCTAAACTTTAAACCATAAACCATATGAATATAGGCGACAAGATGCCCGAAGTGCTGGGCAAAGACAGTAACGGCAAAGAGGTTAAACTTTCTGATTTTCCGGGAATGAACTTCATTATCTACTTTTATCCGAAAGACAACACGGCAGGTTGTACAGCTGAGGCTGTGAGCTTCCGCGACAATTATGATACTTTCCTTCAGATGGGCTATCAGGTGATCGGGGTTAGTAAGGATTCTGCTGAGAGCCATAAGAAATTTGCAGAGAAACAGGGACTACAGTTTCCCCTTATTGCTGACACAGAGCTTGCACTTTGCGAGTTGGCAGGAGTGTGGCGTAAGAAAAAGATGGCTGGCAAGGAATATATGGGCATAGTTAGAACCACTTTTGTCTGCAACAACGACGGCACTGTTACTGATGTGGTTGACAAGGTGAAGACTAAGACAGCTGCTGCACAGCTTTTCGCACTTCTTGACGGACGCGGCGCAATCAATCCGGCACCTTAAAATAATTTGGTGTACATAAAGTAAATGATTTACTTTAACAAGGAGAAGAGTGACATTCTTTCTGAGGTTAAGGTTCCTTATGATGAAATAGTGGGTGTGTCAGAGGTATGATACACCCCTAACACTTTTAAATAATCAGGTATACTATGGCACAGGTTTTTTACACGGCGAGAAAGACGATAAAGAATCTCACCAATGGCGGCAATGTGTTGCTTGTGGCAACTGCGCTTGCCCTAATAGTTGTGAATTTACCCTTTCTTCATAACTTCTACAATTCACTTTGGACCCACGAATTGGCTCTTCAGGTGGGACGTTTCAATCTTTTCAGTCATCATGGTCATCCTATGAGTATAATGGCTTTTATCAATGATGCGCTGATGGCTGTGTTCTTCTTTTCCGTGGGACTGGAGATAAAGCGAGAGGTGCTTGTGGGTGAGCTGTCATCTTTCCGTAAGGCATTGCTGCCGATTGTGGCTGCAATCGGTGGTATGGTCGTGCCCGTGGGAATATTCTTCCTGATGGGTCACGGCTCCGACTATATCGACGGCGCAGCAATACCTATGGCTACCGACATTGCCTTCTCGCTCGGTGTTTTGGCTATGCTTGGCAACCGTGTGCCAATATCCTTGAAGATATTTCTTACGACGCTTGCCGTAGTGGATGATATTGGGGGTATACTTGTGATAGCTATATTCTATAGTACGCATATAAGCTACGATTTACTATTCATAGCTGCGTTGCTGCTCGGCATTCTTGTGCTTGGAGGACAGTTGGGTATCCAGAGTAAGGTATTCTATCTCGGCATCGGTGCTTTCATATGGTTCCTGTTCCTAAATGCCGGTATTCACCCGACAATTGCCGGTGTGCTTATCGCGTTCTGCGTACCCGCAAAGCCGGTATATGCTCCGAAGAAGTATATCAAGACCATCAGAAAGAATATAGGTTACTTTGCGAGTGAAGATGACGAGAAACTGACTTCGCGCACCATTCTCACCCATGCCCAGCTCAACTGGCTCAAAGAGATAGAGTCGGCTTCCGATAAGGTTATTTCACCTCTTCAGGATATGGAAGACTCTCTCCACCCGATAGTGAACTACATCATTGTGCCACTTTTCGCCTTTGCCAATGCCGGTATCTTCTTTGGTGACCTTCAATTGAGCGCACTCTTCCATGGGGTTGCACCGGCGATTATACTTGGACTTGTAGGGGGTAAATTCATAGGGATTTTCCTGTTTTCGTGGATTTGTGTAAAATTAAATTGGGCACCAATACCTGACGGATGCAATTGGAAGCAGCTTGCCGCCGTTTCTATGTTGGGCGGTATCGGTTTCACGGTTTCGCTCTTTATCGCCAACCTCTCGTTTGGAACGGGTGATCCCTATATGTCGCAGTTGCTCAACAACTCTAAGTTGGGTATTCTTGTCGGTTCGTTCCTTGCCGGATTCTTGGGGTGGCTTTTCCTTTATCTCACACTGCCGAAGGAGGCTGCCGAGCCTAATCTTCAGGAGGAAGCGGAATAGAGACTATTGGGAGGTGGGAGCTTAGATTTAAAAGATTTACTGTAGGATGATTGATTATTTAATAGACCTTGACACTAACGTTTTCCTCTGGTTTAATTCGAGCCATTCCCCATTTTGGGATGTGGTGATGAAGATGGCAAGCGGTAAAATAATATGGGTAGGACTTTACCTCGCGCTTATATATGCTATATGGAGAGCTTACGGCTGGCGCACCACGTTGGTGATGGTCTTAGCCGCAGGAGCAGCTGTTGCTTTGGCGGATCAGATTTCTGCCTCGCTTTTGCGACCGATATTTGAGCGTATGCGCCCAGCCAATCCTGATAATCCGATTTCTCCATTAGTACATATTGTGGATGGATATAGGGCAGGGCGGTATGGTTTTCCTTCGAGCCACGCAGCCAATACGTTTGCCGTGGCTACCCTTATGTCGCTTCTGTTCAAGCAACCGCGCTTCACAATTGCGATATTCCTGTGGGCATTGCTCAACTGCTATTCGCGTATATACCTTGGAGTACATTATCCGGGCGACCTGTTATTTGGTATGACAATCGGTTTAATTATCGGTTGGATCATTTATGGGGTGGCACGTTGGATACTACGGGGTTGGAGGATGAGTCGTTTTGACGGTCAGGATGACCGTCCTATTGAAGCACGCTTAGGGAATGTCAGGTTTAGATTCCGACCTGTAGATGTGCCGATTTGGGTTGAGGTATTGACGGTGATAGCGATGTTGGTTTGTGGCCTCTCCATATTCTTCTGAACGTCCCTATGCCCATCTTCGCCTCCGGAAGCACTCTACATAGGAGCGGGGTGTGTGACACACTCTTATTTCTACGTGAGATTTAACTTATTAATTTTTTGAAGTAGTAATGAAATATGGAAGAAACGCCGGTTTTTAACGAACACAATAAGAAAGAATATCCTCCGATGCACACAGCGGAGCATCTTCTCAACGGGGAAATGGCACGCCGCTATGGTCACGGACGCGCTTTCAGTTCACACATAGAGCGTAAGAAATCGAAGCTCGACTATCATCTGCCTCAGGCATTGACCCCCGAAGAGATAAAGAGCCTTGAGGATTACATCAACTCGGTAGTAGCTGCCGATGTGGAGGTAAGCGTAGAGTACATAACACAGGAGGAAGCAGCCTCACGGTTCGATATGGGTCGATTACCGGAGGATGCCTCAGAAACGGTAAGAGTGGTCAAGGTCGGAGACTATGATGAATGTCTCTGCATCGGTGATCATGTAAAACGCACCTCAGAAATCGGTCAGTTCCGCATCACCAGCACCCGCTACGAAGACGGCGTTCAGCGCATCGTCTTCAAACTC
>CAMWIF010000272.1 GCA_947174225.1 uncultured Porphyromonadaceae bacterium
CCCCATTATACCCCACTCTCCTCTTTACATAATCTTTAAATCTAATCAGTATGAATCCAACTCTCAGTATGAGTCCTAACCGTCTCGTGGAGTTCCTCCAAAAAGACCCAAAAGACTTCCGTAAGGCAGACATAATCCGTTTCATTAAGGAAAACGGAATTAAGATGATCAACTTCATGTATCCCGCCGACGACAATCGTCTGAAGACACTGAATTTCGTGATTAACTCCGAAGAATACCTCGATTCGATCCTAACTTTCGGTGAACGAGTAGACGGCTCCAGCCTATTTCCCTTCATCGAAGCCGGCAACAGTGACCTCTATGTGATACCGCGCTACTCAACTGCATTCGTTGATCCCTTTGCTGAAATCCCAACCCTCACTCTCCTCGCCTCCTTCTTTAACAAGGAAGGGGAACCTCTGAAATCATCTCCTGAATATACGCTGCGTAAGGCTTGCGATGAATTTACACGTGTCACGGGATACGAATTCCACGCCATGGGCGAATTGGAGTATTATGTGATTTCTGAGGACACAGGGCTTTTCCACGCCTCAGATCAAAAAGGTTACCATGAATCAGCGCCATATGCCAAGTTTAATGATTTCAGGGTTGAATGTATGCACTTGATAGCCCAGGCAGGAGGTCAGATCAAATATGGTCATAACGAGGTGGGCAACTTCACTCTCGACGGAATGATCTATGAGCAGAATGAAATTGAATTTCTACCTATTCCCGCACTTCAAGCAGCCGACAACCTTTTGATTGCAAAATGGATTATCCGCACCTTGGCAGCGAAGAAGGGTTACAATGTGACTTTCGCACCGAAGATTACAGCAGGGAAAGCCGGCAGCGGCCTCCACATCCATTTCAAGATAATGAAGGATGGAAAGAATCTTATGACCGAGAACGGGGTGCTCAGCGACGTTGCCAAAAAAGCAATTGCAGGTATCCTTGAATATGCAGATGCGATAACCGCCATGGGCAATAAGGTGCCTACAAGTTACTTCCGTCTTGTGCCTCACCAGGAAGCACCCACCTCAATATGCTGGGGCGACCGCAACAGGTCTGTCCTCGTGCGTGTGCCCCTCGGTTGGACAGGTAAGGTAGATATGTGCTCTACCGCTAATCCTCTCGAAAGCGGACACGAAACCCTCTCACCCCAGAAACAGACTGCCGAACTCCGCAGTGCCGACGGCTCCGCCGACATATATCAGTTGATGGCTGCAATGGTGGTAGCTGCCCGAAAAGGATTCGAAAACGAGAAAGCTCTTCAACGTGCCGAGGATATGTATGTAAGCGTAAACATCCACAACGAGGAGAATAAGGAAAAACTTGCCCAACTGAAATCCCTTCCCGACAGCTGCATGGCTTCGGCAGATGCTCTTGAAAATGCCCGCGAGGTATTTGAGGAGGCTGAGGTATTCTCACCGGAGCTTATTGACGGCATCATTAATAAGTTGCGCAAGTATAACGACAAGAATTTACGTGCCACAACGGAAGCGAACCACAATGAGATGATGAAGATGGTGCGCAAATACTGGCATTGCGGCTAAAATCGTCTCCACAAAATCAAAGTCGCTCCCACAAAGTCATTGCATAACGTAAGGGAGGATTGCCGTGCTTAGGCAATCCTCCCTTACGTTATGCAATTCCAGAATTTTATTTATTTCACGCGAAGATTCTCCGGTACGTCGGCAAGATGCACATCGAGCTGCGGGAACGGGAAGGAGAAGCCCTTCTCCGGAAGTTCCTTGTAGAATCTCTCATTCATATCGAAATAAACTCCCCAATATTCCGAAGCGGCTACCCAAGCTCTTACAGTAATGTTAATGCTGCTGTCGGCAAGTTCGCTCAAAGCCACAAAGGGAGGACACTCCTTCTTGACCGGCAGCCCTTCCTTGAACGTGGTCTGCTCCTTAATCTTCTCCTTGAGGGCATCCTTACGTTCTTTCTTACGTCTTCTCATACGCTGCCACCAGCTTTCCTTAACTTCTTCCACAACGGCAGCCGGAGCTGTTTCCTTATCATGGTCGGCAATCTCTTTTCTGCGCTGAATATCATCCTCGATGTAGCGCTTCACAATTCTCGGATCAGATTCGAGAATCTCAAGAATAGCCGCCTTAGCGGCAGGATAGTCATCGCCATATGATAATGCCACAGTCCAGTCAACCCTGCGATAGCTCTCGAAAGAGTAATTATTGATCGAGCCGGTTGACAGACCACCGTTAGGAATAATGATAGCTTTGTTGTCAGGAGTGTTGATGAGGGTATGGAAAATCTGAATCTCCTTAACGGTGCCGGCAAAGCCCTGGGCTTCGATGTAGTCGCCAACCTTATAAGGTTTGAGAAGGAGAATCAGCACACCGCCCGCGAAGTTCTGAAGAGTGCCGCTCAATGCCATACCGATAGCCACACCGGCAGAGGCAAATAGGGCAAGGAATGAGCTTGTCTCAATACCCAATATACCTACTATCGTAACGATGAGTATGAAGTAGAGCACAATCTTTATCAACGATAGGATAAAGGTAGACAAGGAAGCATCTATCTTGCGATTGATCAGTATACCCTGAACAAGAGTATAGATCTTGCGGATAATGAACTTTCCGATATAGAATACCAATATACAAATCAGTAACCGGAAAGAGAAATGCACGATGCCGTTGGCGATACTTGTAATAGCATCGTCAAAGCCAAGCCCTTTCAACGCTTCGAAAGCGCTTTTCCCATCCTCCACCTTATCGGGCAGAGGCACAACGGGTAAATCTTGTGTTTGAATCATGTCTTTGGTTTATAGTTTAGGGTTTAAAGTTTAGGGCAAACGGTTTATTCATAGACACGCTTATACCAATCGAGACTACGATAATAAGCGGCGACGTTATCGTCAGCGGTGGGGTTGTAGAGATGACACGACAAGCCCGAATAATTCTCCTGAATTATCTCACGATTGGCAAAATCATATTTCGTAGCGGCTTTGTAGACTACAAACTTATCCATCGCTTCCTCAAATTCCTCAATAGGGAGCGCATTAGGACTTAACGCCACGACTCTGCGTGTATACTGGCCAAAATCATAGAAAGGACCGTTCTTGCCCCTTGAATAGACTTGTAAACCGTAAGAGG
This sequence comes from uncultured Porphyromonadaceae bacterium, assembly GCA_947174225.1. Lineage (GTDB taxonomy): Bacteria > Bacteroidota > Bacteroidia > Bacteroidales > Muribaculaceae > Lepagella. The sequence continues at coordinate 3,120 of CAMWIF010000272.1, forward strand.
TAGGCATTTCAGCATCGGCATAGGCAACTTTGCAATAGTCAGCCACAGGCTCTATAGCCGGAGTGTAGTAAACTCCTACCGTAGCCACAGCCCAACCGCTGTCCTGACCCGTTTCATAATATGTGAAAAACTCTTTTGCCGCAGCCACACAATCCGGGTCCTCCTTTAATAAATAAGGTATAGTGAGGTGATACGGCATGCCGTTGCCTGCATCTTCCGTGGGCATACCAATAAAGTATTCACATTTATTTCTGAGCTGATATACCGTTTCTATACCTCCCATATAGCACACATCAAACCATATGTAGCGGAAGGTGTGGTCCGGTATGGCATCGGCAAGCTCATCAATATCCGTCTTATCAGTGTAATAGGGATCGCGCTCCACGTCGGTGTCGGTGCCGAAAGAGCTGACGGAGGGGATACTTACCTCATTACTTCCGCCGCGTGTCTCCTCCCCATGATTGGAGAAGGAGGGGGACCAACCTGTGCCGTGCGACCAGAAAATCAGACCGTAATCCTTTGCCTCGCCCATCGTGAGCACATCGTCGATGACGCTTGATATCCTTTTCGGGTCGGTGGAGTATTCATCACGATCGTATACCTTGACCACCTGAAACTCCGGATTACCCTCCAAGTCTCTTGTCAGCTCAAGAAGCTGGGGAAGACCCTGGCGGTAGACCTGGTATACAAAAAGGGAATTCTCCTCAAGATCAACGTCGGCTGCACCTGCCAAAATCTCGCTTTTATCCGACTCAAGGTCCAGATCCGCCACCACCGCATACACAAGCACGGTCATCTTACGCTTAGGTTCCTCGTCAGCAGGATTATTCGGCTCGTCCTTATGACAGGCTGTCGTGCCAAAAAGCATAGCAGACAAAGCCGACAAGTAAATTAAAAACGAAAAGTATTTTTTCACTTTCTTAGGATGATATTAAGAATTTTGAAACTAAAATATTACGGATAACATCAATATTATCGCCGGTTGAACCGATGCAAAGTTATCCTTACTTAAAACGTTTGTTTTCCATTGATATTATACGCACATACCACCAAATACCGCATATTCTT
>CAMWIF010000273.1 GCA_947174225.1 uncultured Porphyromonadaceae bacterium
GATAGTTAAGATTAATAAGGCTATTAAGATAGGCAGAATTAAGTTTCTGAAGTATAATTTTGGTAATTTGCGACGGTTAGAGGCAGTAGCTATGGGGTCATATGTGACTTTTTGCCTGGTGCAAAAGTCAATTACTTCTATGATTTCGGCACGAGTGTATTTTAAAGCATTGAGCATAATTTCACCGACTTTATTATTTTGCCCATCAAGTAGGACCAAGTTGATGAGGTAGGTACCTCTGGCGGGAGGATCGCACCAATCAAAGCAAAAAGTTTTTATGTTTCTCCAATCGTATGAAGTAAGGGTATCTTCCCAAAGGGTAAAGCTTTTTAAGGTTGGCTTGGGGGTTTGATAGTATATACCCTCATCATTAATAATAAGCTTTGTAGGGTGGCGGAAAAAAGAATATGTTCCAAAGATAAGTGTAAATGATAGACAAATCACCCCTAAAAACATCAAGATGGCCTCTTTTGAACCAAATGGAAAGTCATCTCTGTCAATCCACAGACAACAAATGAATATAGGTAGATACGATAGTAAGACTAATAATACGATTATTAATCCATATTTTGCTCTGAATATATAGTCATTGCCTTTTAGTATCATGGTTCTGATGGTATTATTGTTCTGTGGATTGGTAAGTTTAGTTCCAGATTGAAAGTCAACCCGGATTTCTATTGCAAAATTATCAAAATTCCGTTAAATTCCTATAGAAAGAATGGGTAAAGTTAATGAAAAGGGATTGATAAAAGTTGCGCGGTTCAGGATAAAAGGTTACTTTTGTAGAGAAATTGTTTCTTTGTGTAAATATTCATTTTCGTAATCGTTCAACCGACATATTCGTTATGAAAAAGATTTTCACCATTCTTGCAGCAGCTACTGTGTCGCTATCGTGCCTATATCCAATAGTGGCACAGGCTGAGGAAGGCTCTGCAAATCCGCTTGAATTAGCGCAGCGCTTCTCAGGGGGTAAATTGAGGAATATGCTATTTTCTACCACTGTTGATCCTCATTGGTTCCAGTCGGGGGAGAAGTTCTGGTATAGCTACAAAACCTCCGATGGTAAGAAGTGGTATATAGTTGACCCTGTTCGCAGGTCGAAGACTCCACTGTTTGATAATCATAAGCTTGCTTCCGAGCTTACGACGATAGTCAAGGATCCGCTCAATGAGGCTGATCTGCCGATAGAAGAACTTGAAGTTCAGCCTGACGGGTACACCTTCACATTCGAGATAACCTCTACCCAGGATGCCAAGCCGAAAAAGGATGCCGATGGGAAGGAGAAGAAACCGGAAGCAGGTGAGAAGGAGAAATTCTATTTCTCATATGACTCACGCAACGGAAAACTCACTCATTTGGTAGATAAGGAGAAGGAGACGAAGGAGTTGGATTGGGCTTCCGTGTCGCCTGACGGTAAGACCGTGATTTATGCCAAGGATTTCAATCTTTACCGTATGAGTGGGGAAGATTATGAGAAGCTGAAGAAAAATGAAAATGACAGCACCATCACCGAGATTCAGATTACTACCGACGGGGTAAAAGATTTCGGGTATGGTCAGCCTTATAGCTATCTGAACACCGACACCTTGGCTAATGGAAAGAGAAAGGGTGCATATGGGGTATTTTCACCTGATTCGAGATATTTTGTAGCCAATGTTACGGACGAGCGTCCGGTGAAGGAGCTGTGGGTGATCAATTCCCTTGCTTCTCCGCGTCCTACGCTTGAGACGTATAAGTATCAGATGCCGGGAGAGAGCGAGGCACCAATTGAGCATCTTTATCTTTTCGACCTCAACGATAATTCGAAGAAAGAGATAAAGACAGATCGCTTCAAGAACCAAACTATTTCTGTAGGTTACAAACCAAGGGAGCATAAGCAGCGTCAGATGTATGACGTGCCTAATGTTTGGCTGGGGGATAATAATAAGTTCTTTGTCACTCGCAGCAGCCGCGACCTTCACCGTATCGACATTTGCAGCTATACTATCGGTCAGGATTCAATTGTTCCGGTGATAGAGGAGAGGATGAACACCTATCAGGAAGTTCGCCCCTTGGCTTTGGTAGGCAACAAGACCAACGAACTTATACAATGGAGTGAGCGTGACGGATGGGCACATCTTTATCTTTATGACAGCGATGGAAATATGAAACGCCGGCTCACGGAGGGTCCGTGGCACGTACACGAGATACTGAATGTTGACCCGGTGGCTCGTAAGGTCTATTTCACGGGAATGGGTAAGAATCCTGAAGAGAATCCCTATTACCAGCATCTTTATTCGGTAAGCCTTGACGGTGGTTCGGTGAAGCTGCTTGATAAGGGTGACTATTTCCATGATCCTTTGGTGGATGATGCCGGGAAGTACTTTGTGGATAACTTCTCACGTGTTGACACTGTCCCTGAGACTTGGCTGTATGACACGAGTGGCAATAAGGTGATGAACCTTGAGAGGTCTGATTTCTCACAACTGTTTGCCAACGGGTATAAGTTCCCGGAGACATTCAAGGTTAAGGCGGCAGATGGTGTGACCGATCTTTACGGTGTGATGTATAAGCCGTTTGATTTCGACCCTGAGAAGTCTTATCCCATTGTGGACTATGTTTATCCAGGTCCGCAGGTAGAGGCTGTGAATTATCCCTTTACACGTATGAGCGTGCGTACCGACCGTCTTGCCCAGGCAGGATTCATTGTGATAACCGTGGGTAACAGAGGTGGTCATCCTGACCGTTCGAAGTGGTATCATAACTATGGCTACGGAAATCTGCGCGACTACGGTTTAGCTGACCAGAAAGCGGCTATCGAACAGTTGGCTGCGCAGCATAAGTACATAGATATAAACAGAGTAGGTATTCACGGACATTCAGGAGGCGGATTCATGTCTACTGCGGCTATCTTGCAGTATCCCGACTTCTTCAAGGCAGCTGTATCGGCAGCGGGTAACCACGATAACAGAATCTACAACCGTTGGTGGAGCGAGACTCATCACGGCGTGAAGGAGAAGGTGACAGAGGAGGGTGACACAACTTTTGTGTATCAAATTGCCACGAATCCGGAATTGGCTTCCCGTCTGAAGGGTCATCTGATGCTTGTGACGGGAGACATTGATAATAATGTGCATCCGGGTAATACAATCAGAGTCGCTGACGCTTTGATCAACGCAAACAAGCGTTTTGAGCTGCTTGTGCTACCCACTCAACGCCACTCTTTCGGCCATATGGACGAGTATTTCTACTGGCGACTGGTGGATCACTTCCGCGACTACCTCATCGACGGCCGCAAGCAGGAAGTAGACATCCCTCAGCGGTAAAATTCATGCCACTAATGCGTGTCATTAGATATGATTATTTTTCAATACTTTGCCCTTGGAACCGAATCGGTTTCGAGGGTAAAGTATTTTTAGAGCTGGTGAATTCATCTGTTATGTTCATATAATGAGACTAAGAATAGTTTAATAGCACTAAGAAATCAAGAATAGGCATACGTTTATTCTCTCCAGAAAATATTACAAGATTGATTCTTCAGATTATTTGATTAAATTTGCAATTTCAGAACAAATTGGCTAGTATGAGCAAGTTTATCAAATATATTTTGGGAGCTGTTGGTATCATTGGATTGGCAGGTGCCGTTAGTGCTTCGGCAGGGAGCAAAACTGTAATTCAAAATGGCACGGGGTTTGGAACTCTTGGTGGTTATTATTTCGGAGAAGAGAAGGCAACGGGACCGAGCGGTAATGAGTGGCAATGCCCTGACTCGATAAGTTATAATAAAGAGCTCCCGAGAGCTACGTTCTATTATTTTGGTGATGCGGAGAGTGCGAGGAAGGTGCTTCCGGAAAATTCGGAGTATTGGATGAGTCTTGACGGCGTGTGGAAATTCAATTGGGTAAAGGAGCCGTCGCAAAGGCTGGAGAGCGAGTATAAGCAGGATGGCACAGTGGAATCTTCGAAAAGGTTGGGTGGCGATTATAAGCAGGATGGCACAGTGGAATCTTCGAAAAGGACGATGGAGTTTTATAAGCCGGACTTCGATGTGACTGATTGGGATAATATTGAGGTGCCTTCCAACTGGAACATAGCCGGACTTCAGAAGGATGGTACTCAACGTTATGGCAAACCGATTTATGTGAATCAGAAGGTAATATTCCAGCATCAGGTGAAGGAGGATGATTGGCG
>CAMWIF010000274.1 GCA_947174225.1 uncultured Porphyromonadaceae bacterium
GGATTTCCCGTCCCTCACTCAAGCAGGTCAATCCCTATGAATTTATCTACATACCCACAATCATAGAAAAGGGCAATCCCGACCTCAGTTCGGAAAGAGCAAATAAGATTACGTTGACATACAGTAATTTTGGGCGTACCTTCGGTGGCAACATCGGCTTTGAGGTCTCCTCTATCGGCAACGCAATCTCCCAATTCACCTATAATGTGGACGACATAACCTATTCCACCTACGCCAACATCGGTCACAACCGTAGCTTTGCAGTTTTCGGACTCTTCAACTGGTCGCCTCTTCAGAACCTGCAACTCTCAGCCAACGCCCGTCTCACGCGACAAATGCTTTCATCGAAGAGCCCTGACCTCAGCAACGCGGGCTGGAACGTAAATTACGGTGCCAATGCAAACTACACTCTCCCCGACCGATTCCGTCTGAGTCTCTATGGCGGACAGTCTACCCGCAACTACAATCTCCAAGGATGGCAAGACGGCTGGTACTACTATGGCATCGCGCTGAGTAAGGGTCTCCTTAAAAACGAGGCACTCACTCTCACTCTGTCAGCCAACCAGTTTCTGCAAAGCAAAATGTCGTTCACCGCTTACGTAAACACTGAAAATATGACCAACAGATTCACGTTCTACAATAGGAACTGGAACGTCGGAATTTCCCTCTCTTGGAATTTCGGGTCGCTGAAGTCAGACGTGAAGAAGACATCGCGCCAGATTGAAAACGACGACAAAAGTTCCGTCAGCGGCCAGTCGATAATGTAACTAAATAAACCTAACTATATATGACTGAAAAAACAGCAACCAAAACCGATTCCAATATCCGCTCCCAGATGCGGAAGGGAATACTCGAATACTGCGTGTTGCTTCTCCTCTCACGTGGCAGGGCATATCCCTCCGACATAATCAACGGTCTGAGTGAAGCTGACCTGATCGTGGTGGAAGGCACACTCTATACCCTGCTTAATCGTCTTAGGAAAGAGGGTAAACTCAGCTACGAATGGGAGGAAAGCCCTAAGGGACCCCCAAGGAAGTATTATTTCATCACCTCCATTGGAAAAGACACACTGTCTGAAATGTCGGCTGCTTGGGATGAAATTGTGGCTAACGTCAACCATTTCCGCAATCTCACCTCCCAATCCGACTCCTCCAATACTCAAGAACCGGCTACTCTGCATAAGCTTTCTCCGGAAGCAGAGGTCATCTCCGATCAAACTCCTACCTTTAAACTCAACAAACAATGAAAAAGACTTTCAATATAAACGTGGCAGGCTTCCCTTTCGTGATTGATGAAGACGCCTATAATCTCCTTAACGACTATCTGAATACCATCGAACACGCCTTTAAGAATGTAGATGGAGCTTCTGAACTCATCAACGACATCGAATCGCGTGTGGCTGAACTTCTCATTGCCTGCACCGAAGATGGCAGTGCAATCATCACCCTCGCCGATGTTGAGCAACTGATTGCCCGTGTCGGTAAGCCGGAAGAATTTGTAGAGGAGGCTTCCTTCACAGTAGAAGATCCCGAAGGCCATAGCGAGACAATCGAAGTAGAGAGCGACCGCACTACCCCGCCTCCCTATATTCCACCCCTCCCTACTCCTCAGAAACGTCTCTTCCGCGACCCGCAGAATGCAATGTTAGGCGGTGTATGCTCCGGACTTGCCTGGTATATCGGCTGGGATGTCACCTGGGTACGTCTCCTCTTTGTGGCTCTTACAATCTGTTCTTATGCCGTTGTCGGTGTAGTTTACCTGGTTCTCTGGATTGTTGTGCCGGAAGCCCGCACCCCTCTGCAGCGAATGCAGATGATGGGCGAGCAACCCACTATGGAGAATATCGGCAAGACCGTCACCGACAGCTTTAAGGAAGAACAGGGCACAAATGTAAATCCACAGCCCACCACAGCCCCTCAGACAGCCGGATTCTTAGCCAACACTTTCAGCCTCTTGGCTAAGATAATGATTATCATCGGTCTCATTATCGGTATACCGTTTCTTGTAGCCCTCGCAGTAGGACTTATCGGTTGCATTTTCTTTATGATAATGTGGGGCACTACCCTGCTCTTCGGCACAGGATTACCTTTTGAGGGGGATAAATTTAATGATCCGTATATAAGTCAAATAGTTTTCTGGGGAGTATTATGTGGCATAGGCTGGATCATAACAATAGCAATCCCACTGTTTTATCTGGTAAGAAAAGGAATGAATTCCGCTCCGCTCACCAAACGCGTGAAAATGTTTCTGAACAGCCTGTGGGTTATCGGTTTTATTCTCGCAGCGTGTGCTACAGGCATGATCATAACGGTTGCTGCCAATGAGGATGTCTACGACCAAATGCGAATGGAAAGAAGACACCACTCCTATGAACAGGTGGAAAGCTCGACCATAATCGAATCAGATAACGATTCCGAGACAGAAATTGAAATGGTCGATACCACTCAGGCAATCTCTAAGCTGGAATACAAAATCCAAAGTAAAGCTGAGAAGTTAGGAGATAAAATCCAAAGCAAGGCTGAGAAACTGGCAGACAAAGCCGAGAGAATAGCTGATAAAGCCGATAAACTATCTGACCGCGCTGAAAGAGTTAGCGAAAAAGTTGAAAAAATGATAGATGATTCCCCTTCTTTAGGTTCAAACGTTACGTTGCGAATCCCGTAAAGACAATACTCTATGGTAGGAATTTGGCTATGTCCGATTTTTTCATTAACTTCGCACATTCTTAGTATTTAAGCCTACTTTTATGGGATTCTTTAAAAAACTGTTCTCCAAAGAGAAGAAAGAGAAGTTAGACACCGGTCTGCAAAAGACAAAGGAGGGCGTGTGGAGCAAGATTACACGCGCTGTGGCTGGCAAGAGCAAGGTTGACGATGATGTGCTTGACAATCTTGAAGAGGCATTCATCACAAGCGACGTAGGTGTCGATACCACTCTTAAGATTATTGAGCGCATACAAGACCGTGTAGCCCGCGACAAATATGTGGGTTCCGATGAGCTTAACAATCTGCTCTGCGAGGAGATCACCGACCTCCTTGCTCGCCCGGAGGAGAACGAAAATCTTGAGGATTTCGAAATAAAGAAAGGTGGCGATCCTTATGTGATTATGGTTGTGGGTGTCAACGGTGTCGGCAAGACCACCACCATAGGCAAATTGGCAGCCCAATACAAGAAAGCCGGAAATAAGGTCATACTTGGTGCTGCTGACACATTCCGTGCTGCCGCTATCGAACAGCTCGACATCTGGGGTGAACGTGTGGGCGTACCTGTTATCAAACAGAAGATGGGTAGTGACCCGGCAGCCGTAGCCTTCGACACTCTCTCAAGTGCAAAGGCTCAGGGAGCGGATGTGGTGATTATTGACACAGCCGGACTTCTTCACAATAAGATCGGGCTTATGAATGAGCTCACCAAAATCAAGAATGTTATGAAGCGCGTGGTGCCCTCAGCTCCGCAGGAGATTCTTCTTGTGCTCGACGGCTCCACCGGACAGAACGCTTTCGAACAGGCTCGTCAGTTTGTGGCTGCCACAGAGGTCAACGCACTTGCAGTGACAAAGCTTGACGGCACAGCCAAAGGAGGCGTAGTGATCGGCATAAGCGACCAGTTTAAGATTCCGGTGAAGTATATCGGAATTGGCGAGGGCATTGACGATTTGCAGATATTCCGTCCAGAAGAGTTTGTGCGCTCCCTCTTCCTACCCACCAAATAATCGTTTGACAGAAAATCCGGAAACAGTTTTGACATCTCCGGAAAGACAATACGAAAGAGATGATTAAAAAAAATCATATCGACATCATTTCTATGGGCTGCTCCAAGAATCTGATAGATTCGGAGCGGCTCATTAAACAATTGGCAGCCAAAGGTTACGAAGTCTCTCACGATCCGGAAGACCCTCACGGTGAATTTGTGGTGGTCAACACCTGCGGCTTCATAGCCGATGCCAAAGAGGAATCCATTCAGACTATTCTCGAACTTAGCGACCGCAAGAACGATGGTGAGATCGGTAAGTTAGTGGTGATGGGCTGCCTCTCGCAACGCTATATGGACGAGCTTAAAGAGGAGATACCGGAGGTTGACATATGGTATGGCAAATTTGATTGGAAAGATTTCATTTCTCAGCTCCCCGATAAGAAATCGACAGC
>CAMWIF010000275.1 GCA_947174225.1 uncultured Porphyromonadaceae bacterium
TCGGTGCCAACGGTGTAGGCAAATCCAAATTTATAAAGTTTCTTCTTGGGCAATTACCTCCTGACAGCGGACGGTTCGACATAGGTGAAACCGTGAAATGGGGTTATTACAGTCAGGAGGGTATGACCGGCTTCGACGAGAAGAAGAAGGTGATAGATGCCGTGCGTGAGATAGCTGAGGAGGTGAGAATTGACGATAAGACTCGCTTGTCTGCGTCGCAGTTCCTGTCGAGATTCCTTTTTACACCTGACACCCAGCAGAAATACATATATAAGTTGAGCGGTGGAGAGAGGCGAAGACTGTACTTGGCAACTGTGCTGATGAAGAGTCCTAATTTCCTGATTCTTGATGAGCCTACCAACGACCTCGATATACTGACCTTGACTGTGCTTGAGGATTATCTCGCGAATTTCAAGGGATGTGTGATAGTGGTGAGCCACGATCGTTTCTTCCTTGACAGAATTGTAGACCATCTGTTTGTGTTCAAAGGTAATGGTGAGGTCAAGGATTTCCCCGGAGATTATTCTACTTATCGCCATTGTGTGCAAGAGGAGGCTAAGGAACTTCGGGCACTTGAGGCTGTATCTGAAAATAAAACAGTCTCTTCTGCAAAACCACGTCAGGAGAAGAAACCTAAACTTTCGTTTAAAGAAAAGCGGGAACTTGAAGAGCTTACTGTGAAAGTGGAAAAATTAGAGGGGGAGAAGCAGGAGCTTGAAACCTCAATGTCGTCAGGCACTATGGATGTGGCAGCAATCACGGCTGCCGGTAAAAGGATTGAGGAAATCATCGCTGAGATTGATGAATCGGAATTCCGTATTCTCGAACTTATGGAGAAGGAGGAATAGAAACGCATTGTAAGGGTGAGGGATGTAATAGTTTAAAAGAGGAAACTGTGAGGTAAATCATAGGAAAAAATGGATAAGGCAGGGGAGAGAATATATTTATTTGTATGAAAAAGAGGAGTATATTGACACTGATGGCAGCTGCATTGCTATCAGCAGGAAGTCTTTTTGCGAAACCGGGTATTCCGCTTGTGCTCTATCCCTCGCATGAGGAACAGATTAAGATGCTCAATGAAGCTGATGACTTTATTGATGATATGGCTGACGGGCTTCAGGATCGTCAGGCAGATGCCGTATACCATGCTATGCGTGGTATGGGAGGAGAATTAGCGACGGTTAGAAATATGAGAAATGGGGTCTCAACACCGGCAGCCGGGGTTGAACGTATAGACATAAAGGGTGATGGCAGTGCTCGGGGAATTGCGATGCGGCTTTATCGTCCGGAGAAAAAGTCAAAGTCAGCTTTGCCACTTCTGGTATATTTTCATGGCGGAGGTTGGACAATCGGCAGCTTAAACAGCTGTGCTGAATTTTGCGATGCCTTGGCTGCCACCGGAGATATGATGGTTTTGGCTGTAGATTACCGTTTGGCACCGGAGAATCCGTTTCCCGATGGGATTAACGATTGCGTCGGAAGTGTTGAATATGCGCTTTCTCATGCGAAAGAGTGGGGTTCTTCAACGGGTCTGATAAGCGTCGGAGGTGACAGTGCCGGAGGTAACCTTGCGCTGGCTACGGCTATGGAAATGGCTCAACGCGACGATGTGAAAGAGAAACTCCGCTCAGTAGTACTGATCTACCCCGTCACAAAGGTATACAATGATAAGTCGGCATCGTGGAAAGAATACTCAAGGGGCTACGGACTTGACGGACGCTTGATGGAAGCGTTTAATGAGGCGTATCTCTTTGGCTCAAAACCTACGGAGAGTGCGATAAAGAATCCCAAGGTATCTCCTGCGCATGCCTCCGATGCGGACTTGAAAAATCTGCCCCCTGTACTGATGATTTCGGCGCAGAGAGATATTTTGTATGATCAAGGAAAGGAATTTACGTCTCGTCTTAAGAAATTAGGCAAATCGGTGGATCACGTGGATTTTCCGGGAGCTATACACACCTTTGCCACCGTGAAGGGACAGCCCACTGCGTTCAAAAAAGCAGTGATGCTTACGTCGGCATTTCTTAAGGAATAGGTAATTACCAAATTCCATATTTCCGGGTTTCATATCTACCATTTCTATAAATACTTAGTGGGGCAATTAGGAGATTGCCAATCTATAAAATTGGGATATATCGTAACGCAGATTGCAACGTTATGATATATCCCAATTAGAATTTACTTACTGGCAGTGCTACAGTTCGGGCATAGTAATTATTTATTTCCCGTATGGAGTGAAGGCAAGACCTAACTCCAGATGATTTGTACGTTCGATAGCTTCCGGCAGAAGCTCAAGAGCTTTGCTTAGAAGGGGAAGAAGCGGTTTCAGATTAGCATCGTTCTCGATATATGCCACAATTGCCTTAACAGCCTCATCATCCGCAAGAAGCGGGGTAATGATCTGTTGCAACAGTGCCATGGCAACTTGAGTATCTATACAGAAATGAAGCTGATTATCCGATTCCGAAACATCGAAAAGAAGTCCGTTTGCCAATTGCGGAAGTATGACCGACAGAGCAGACTTGGCAACCTTCTTTCCTAATTCAGATTTCAGTATGGCTTCTAACACTCCCGGTTCGGTAGGAGTGACATGTCCTGACGGATACATGCCATTGCCGATAATCTTGATGTCTTCAGAGGGTGTACCCGATGATCCGGCTACAAGAATCATTCCGAATAAAGCTGTCGGATTAATATACACCCTTACCCGTGTCGGCGACTCCACTACATACATGAATCTATTAGGAAGAGTCTGGGCAATATGCGAAGCTCCACCTACAGTGGATACATATGTAACAATCACATTTCCGTCATTCTTGAATGCAACGGTTTGGAGCAGCAGTGAAATTGCCTGACTCAACGACATATAAGCGGTATTGTTGTATACCGGAATTATCGGGGTGGTAGAGAGAGCCTCAAGATAAGGTGTAAGGTCGAAATCCACATCCGGCAACGGTTCATACTGCCAATTAATGAAGAAGGGCAGAGAGGAATATACTCCGTCGGTTACTGTGAGAGGTGCCGGTTTCCAAACCTCCGGAGAGATGCCGGGGGTCTTCAGCTTTACCTCGGAAAGAAACAGTGCCATCTTTTCATCGTTGGCATAGCCTTTATAGTTGAATGTGCAAGCGTTGTTCTCACCGGAACCTGTAAAATCCCAATATTCTCCCGCTGCCTTCATGGAGAGGTTAAGAGTGGAGGTTTCCTCACCCGGAAGTACACCCGGAGCCGGGATGGTGCCTGACAATCCGAAAGCTGACAATTGTGAAAGGTCAAACTCACCAAAGAGTTTGGCTGTTGCCTTATCGCCATCCTGTGTGACGGTGATTGACTTGTTGGGCATAGGCTCGCCATTGTAATAGAGCACCAGATTATCGCCGGTGAAGGTTTTCTCCTTTATCGGTTGCAGATCGGGTGCTTTATAGTTGCTGCATGAAGCCATGACGAGCAACGAAAGCAGACCGGTAGCAGTGGTGTGCTTCATAACCATCAGACTGTATAATCTACACAGGCACGGGATTCCTTATAGGGAGCTATAATCTGCACAGCTGCCACATGGGCGGGATGGGCTGAATATTTCGCTACATCCTCCAAAGTTTCAGCAGTGGCAGTGAGCACAAGGTCCCAAGTCTCCGCAGGATTTTCATTAATGCCAACCTCAATACTTTTCAGTTCATCTATCTGAGAGGGTAGCGCTCTGAGAGCCTCTGCGAATTTAGATGCACAGGCACGACGTTCCTCGTCGGTGCCTTTGAATTTGAAAGTCACTACGTGTTTTACCATAATATATCAATTTTTAGGATATAAACGTTCACGAGCGGCTGCCACCTTATCGTCGGTGATGTAGTCGTCATACTCCATACGCTTGTCAATGATGCCGTTTGGAGTAAGTTCGATGATACGGTTGCAGACAGTCTGTATAAATTCGTGGTCGTGACTCGCCATCAGAATCACGCCCTTAAATGCCTGAAGGGTATTATTGAAAGCCTGAATCGATTCGAGATCAAGGTGGTTGGTAGGTGAGTCGAGCACCAGCGTATTGGCATCTGTGAGCATCATTCGTGCTATCATACAGCGTATCTTCTCACCGCCGGAAAGTACACTTGCTTTCTTCAACACCTCTTCCCCGCTAAAAAGCATCT
>CAMWIF010000276.1 GCA_947174225.1 uncultured Porphyromonadaceae bacterium
GTATCATTCGTTCTGCGCTCCGCCACATCTACCCCCGTCAATTGCTTCTCAGAATCATACTCAAAATTTGCGATATAATTCTTTTTCGTAATTACCTCCGAGTTATTGTTGAAAAACGTTGCCGTCCCCTTGGCATATTCAGCAATACCATCACCATTAAGATATACTTCCTCAACAAATACTCTCCTCTCATTATCAACGATAATATCCGCCGAAATAGCAATCACGTCATTGTCACGATACTCATAAGAACTCTTACAATTTGAATAATTAAACCGTGTATCCGTAGCCTCCCAACCATCTATAAGTCCCTCCTTATTATAATGGAACACCTCACGAAAGCCTTCTGCTTCTACAACCGATACACCATACTTCACCGGCACATAAGGCTGCTCCTCACCGCTGCAAGAAGTCAGCCCCACCAATGCAGCAACCACAAATATATCCAAATAATCTCTCATACCAATCACATTTACAAACCAATCGTCGATTCTCCACTCCCCGATACAGCGTGTCTTCAAAGGAAAAGAGACACCTATTTTGACAATAAACTTTTCAACACGCAAATATAACACTTTATCTCCTACAAGCCAAAAACAATCAAAAAGCCCTAGAATCATTTTGTCACATAGTAGAAATTGTGTACCCTTGCGCTAAGGTTACCGTGCATATTCGTCAATCCGACCCGAACTATCCGGAAACCACACCGCTAATTTCGCCATTATTGAATCGGGATTTAGCCGCAACCAATTTATCTATTATACTTCTGTCAATCTGCCTATTATGCTTCCAGCATAAAAAAAGTAGCGTAATTTTTGAATTTTTTCTGATAAACATCTATATTAAATATGTAAACTTTAAATATAAAACGAACAAATGGGAAATATCAGATTTTACTATTCACGCTCTTATTATTACAGTGAGCCAACAGGGCGCCGTAAACAGTTTAGGTTCAATCTCGTAGAACGTGGGGAAGACACAGCAGAGTTCCGCCTCATCACCGATGAAGGTACACAGACATATCCGGCAAGGATAGAGAGGAGCGTTAACAAGGAGGTAGCCTGGGTAAACTACTTTGGAAGACAGATATTCCTTCGTGCTGACAATTATTACCCTAAGTATCTGTCTGAAGATCCCCGGGAGATGGAAAAAGATCACGTCAAGGATGCCTACTTACACACCATTCACAACCGGGAGGAAATCAATGCCTCAAGTATAGTATACTGTGCCTCCTGCCGTACATTTGAGCATCCATCCGAGATCAAAAAGTTCATAGATGATGGCAAAACGGGTATATGTCCACATTGCGGCATAAATGCCCTTGTCGGCAATGCCTGCGGACTCAAGCTCTCTAATAATGTGCTTAATGAACTTCACCATATGTATTTCACCGACAACCCTACGATCAGACTCACCATGAAAAAGCTCAAAGGAGCATCCCCTACACCATGCAGTCCATATGTATGGTTAGCATTCAACCACGATGAATCCCAATGTCTGGCAGCAGATGTGAGTTCATATTCAGAAGAGGAGGCACCGGAAAAACTGATGGAATTATGGCACAAACTGGGTTCCATCCTTTTCACCAACATATACGAAGCTACCCGATGCGAGTGTGACGGCATTGAGGGGAAGGAAGCCGAGCATGCAATCGTCAATGCGTTGTTCAAATATTTCGAGGAAGAGAACAAAGAGGAGAAATGTCCATATGAAATTAAGCGTGAGGTTGACTTCGTACTCACAACCGCATGGGACAACAAATCCCAATACTTCACCCTACGCCTCGACGGTGAGATTGAATTCCACTAATCAAAGTGATTTTTGCTGCACCTGTCGATTTTCCCCTTCCCAATCCACCCTATCCTCACCCGATACAGCGTCCCTTCAAAGGTAAAAAGGTTTGTCTCCGGGTGAAAAGGTTTGTCGCAAGGTGAAACCATAAATTTTCACTCTACCAACGAACCATCCTACCCCTCCCGATGTTATAATATCAGAAAATCGTTTGATTCATGAACTTAGTTTTCATAGGTATTCATCGATTTTCAATTCATGATGTTAGGTTAGTTTGAAAAGTATTATGGAAAACATTACGCAAGCGGTCGATGTGAATCGGCCGCTTACTTTATAATATGAACCTTAACCACCTCCCTGATATGCAAACCAACTCCCAAAGCAATCTAATATTCCGGGCGCCTCCTTCACCCCCTCACCGTCAATATATACCCCCTCTTCTTAATCGAAACAATACTAACCCTTGGATCCACGAGCATCTTCCGCAAATAAGTGATCTGCACATTCAACGCCAACGAATTGGCATAGCTCGCATCCCCCCACACAGCATTCAAAATCACATCACGCTCCACCACACTCCCCACATTCTTGGCAAGAATCGTCAGAATCTCCGATTGACGCACAGAAAGAGAATGAGTCTCCCCCTTATACGTCACACTCGAAATATTAGGTCGGAAAACAGTCTCCCCGACCACATACTCCACCTCCTTGCTGATAATCTCGCTGTCAAAACGCTCATTAATCTTCGCAATCAACTCCTCCGGATAAAAAGGCTTCGGAATATAATCGTTCCCCTTTAGCGAAAAACCATAAAGACGGTCAGTCTTGTCAGTGCGGTCAGTCAAAAAGAAAATAATCACACGCCGATCCGTAGCCCTAATCATCTGCGCCACCTCAAACCCGTTCATTTCAGGCATATTAATATCCAACAGGATAAGGTCAGGATGCCAATCACCATACACCTCAAACCCCACCCTACCATCAGGAGCATACATAACCTCAAAACCCTCCGCCTCAATAAACCTCTTCAGAAGCAGCGAATTCTTAACATCATCATCAACAAGTAAAATCTTCTTTCGCATAATATTAAAACTACATAAACCCCATCCCCAACACCCTTAAATCCCCTAAAGTCCTTACCATCTCTAAAGTCCCTAAAGCCCTTACCATCTCTAAAGTCCTTAAATCCCTTACTCTCCCCTCACTGTGGCAACGTAATGGTAAAAGTCGATCCGTATCCGAAAATGCTATCAACCCTCACATCCCCTCCGTGTGCTTCCACAAGCAACTTCACATAAGTCAATCCCAATCCCATCCCCGGCACATCCCTTGAAAATGACTTCCCGCGATAAAACCGATTGAATATGCTCTTCATATCAGATTCCGTTATGCCTATCCCTGTATCAGCCACACTTATCATTACCCAATCATCAGAAACGGCAGCCGTCAAGGTGATAGTCACCTCCTCCCGAGAATATTTCACCGCATTCTCGACAAGATTAGTGATAATACTATAAATATGAGAGCGGTCTGCCGAAATCTCAATGCCCGTATTCACATTATTAGCAAATCTCACAGATTTCGCGACAGGAATAATTATCGAAGAAATAATCTCCTCAACCAACTCGTATAAATTGATTCTCGTGATATTCAAAGGTATCTGCTCCTCATTATTGAAAGTGATGTCGCGAAGCTTCGAAAAATATGCCGAAAGATTGTCAAGCGCACAACGGGCATTCGACGTCAGCTCACCCTTTATCTCCGGGTCAGCCAACATCTTCTCATTCTCAATCCCCGACACGCACATCTTCAATGTCGATATAGGTCGCTTCAGCTCGTGAATCATCGTTGTGACAAAACTGTTGCGCATCTTATCCAAACGCGAAAGCTTCAGCACGGTCGAAAACTGATACACCAAACATACGATCAGAAAAACAGAAAGAATAGCTACTACCACCAAGCTTCCTATCATATCCTTAAATATCGCAGCCACCGGCAAATGATACTCCACTATCACACTCTTCCTGTTCAATTCCGAATAGGGTACTCTCACCGCAGCATTGGGATTGAAAATGTCGGCACGCTGAATAAAAGAAGGTGCCCACTCCATACTGTCGGTTACAGTAAGTCTGACATCTGCATCCACCCCCTTATCCCTAAGCTTGGCACTGAAAGTCCCCACATCCAGCGGCATTCTTTTTTCCATATCAGCCCTCTTAAACGCTCCCCATAAAATAGCCTCCGAAGGAGAGGAGCTTGCATCATATGATTCTTTCTCAGCCTTTACCAGAGTGGAGTCTTTCGCTATCAGCTCATCCACCCTGATCCACTCTTCCGGCGTGAGTTTACGC
>CAMWIF010000277.1 GCA_947174225.1 uncultured Porphyromonadaceae bacterium
CCTTTACGGAGCTTACGGATGATTGTGGAGCGGCAGGGTCCGTCGAATGCCTCACCTTGATTTACGTAGCGGGCTTCATAGCCTTTAAGTATATCAGGATGCCAAGTGGTGTCGGTAGTTGGGGTTTTTGGACCGGTATATTTCTTGTTGACATCCCAAGCGGATGCAAGACTAACGGTCAGGAGAAGAGCAATAAGCAGTGGAAGTTTTCTCATAGTTGAAATACATTTGCAGTTTATGTGGAAAAGATTAAGAGAGGAGAGATATTATTTTAACGCTTGTAGGGGATAATTGTTTCTGCTTACAGCTAATTAGAAGTGGCGACCACCGCCTGGAGGGGGACCTGCGGGACGACCACCTGCACCACCGGGAGGGGGACCCATCGGACGTCCCTCACCGGGCATCCACATATTGTCTTCGCCGTTGGGACCTTTGCCTTTCTTCTTGAGGGTGCTGAAGGTCCAGGAGACACTGAACATCACGTAGCGGGTAAGGTCGTTGAAGTCAGAATCGACAATGCTGTTGGCACTGATTGAACGGCTTATGTTCTTTTTCTGTCCTAAAAGGTCATAGCCTCTGACGGAGAATGTGAGAGACTTATCGGAAAGGACGGAGTAGGAGAGTTCGGCATTCCAGAGCCACTGTTTTGAATCGAAGCCCTGAGCATAACCAGAGTTATTGGAGAAGTTGATGTCAGTGTTCAACTGGAGACCGAAGGGGAGATAGAGGGATAGGTCGCCTCGGAATCCGTAGGAGTGAGTGAGACGGTTCTTCTGCTTGGGGAGGGTATTGGTGACTTGACTGAAACTATAGCGAGGGTCAATGGTTATCTGGAAAATATCGCTTGAGAAAGTAAGGCCTGCTTCCGGGGAGAGTGAGAGGATGTTGGTGCGGTTAAACTCGCCATTGATATATCCGGGAGCGGTAGAATAGTTTCCGCGAAGTCGCACGTTGAATCTCCAGCTTCTGTTGCGGAAGGGTCGGTTGAGCATAGCCATACCCATCATATTGAAGTTGCCGTTACAGTTGCTGTAGGTGGTGGTACGTCCTCCGGTCTGAGGATCGGTCACTGTGCGCGACACCACAGTATTCATAGCGTATGAGCCGTTGAGCATCACGAAGAGAGCCTGCTGGTGCTCTTGGTTGTAGTTATTGAAATGCACGTTAAGACTTTGGGTGAAAGTCGGTTTCAGATCAGGATTACCGATGACGATATTCAGAGGGTTGGACACGTCGGCTACGGGCTGAAGCTGCGACACGGATGGTTGTGAGGTGCGGGCACGGTAGTTGAGGCGCAACGAGGTTGTTTTGTCGAAGCGATAGCGGAAGCGGGCAAAAGGTGCGACGTTCCAGACCCAGCGTTGCGGCACGTTGCGCTCGCTCATTATGAGGTCTTCACTTTGCAGACTTGAGGGGGAGAAGAGGAGACCGGCATCAAGGTTGTATTTATTTGTCACCTTCTTATATCCTACCTGCAATTCCTGGGTAAAGAACTTGTTGCGGAAACTGTTGCTGAGGATGTCGGAAAGCTCTGCACCGGCGGGAACGCTTGAGAACTGAGGTGGGTCAAAGTTCTCGGTATCTTCCGGAAGAGGCACATTATATGTAAGCTTATCAGCATTGTTCCATTGGTATCTTGTACGGTAGGAGACATTCAGGAAATTGCCTCTTTTCACGTCGCCGAGCGGTTCTTGCCAAGTGAGGCGACCTTCGACAGTGTTCGACCAGGAGCGGTTGTCAAGGAAACGGTATAGTTCCTCGCTGTCATCCTGCTTCAAGAAATACTCTATATCACTCCAAGTGGTTGCCTTTTGGCGTGTGTCGGAGAAAGAGTAATAGGCACGGACACTGAATGAGCGTCCCGGACGGCTTTTGAATTTGTGGTTGTAAATGAAATCGCCACCGGTCTCTATGCTATGACCTTTGTTGGTCTGCTTATTGAGATTTGAATTGATTTTGGGGCCATCTTCGGCTTGGTCGCGTAGGATTGAATTTGAGTTGGAGAGAGCATCGCGGAAGTTAAGGCTGAAATTCGGACGGAAGTCGATGACATTGTATTCGTCGATATTCCATTGGAGACGCAAGTCAGCTCCAATGTTATGGCCTCTGTCGCGGTTTCGTGAATCGGCATTCTGATAATTCACATAGTCGGGGTAGAGATACTGTGTAGCTGTACGTCTCGTGGAAAGACCGTCGGTGTGGCTGTAAACCACGTTGCCACCAAATCGGATAATCTCCTCTTTGCCGACGTTGAAATTCAGTCCAAGTCCTTGAGTCTTTTTTATGCCACCATTGCCACCGAAACTGTTTAAACGTCCGCGGCCTCTGTCGGAGACGCGTTTTTCATTGATATTATTCATGTCGCCGATGAGAGAAACTTGATTTCCGTTGGCGAATTTATTGACATTGAAATTAGCTTGGTAACGTTTGTCGGTGCCGTAACCGGCTGAAGCGTTACCAAACCAACCGTTGTTCATCTCTTTCTTAATAGTAAGGTTGATTACGGTTTCCTCCTCTCCATCGTCGATACCTGTGAGACGAGCGAGATCGCTTTTACGGTCAACAACCTGAATTTTGTTGATCATATTTGACTGGAGATTATTCGTAGCCGTTTGAGTATCTTCCCCGAAAAATTCTTTGCCATCAACAAGAATTTTCTTGATTGTCTTGCCGTTGGAGGTGATGCTGCCGTCGGATCCTACCTCGACACCGGGAAGCTTTTTGAGGAGGTCGTTCACGGTGGCGTTGGGTGCTGTATGATAAGAATCAGCATTAAATTCGATAGTATCCTGTTTCGCCACGACAGCAGCGCGTACACCTGTCACGACAGCTTCTTTCAGCGTGACAGCACTTTCGGTGAGTGCGAGATCGCCGAAGTCGAGAGTCTGGTCAGGCTCTTTGATAGTAATATCCTTATCTATATTTTCCATACCGGTCATTTCGGCAAGGAAGCGATATTTTCCGGGTTTGAGGTCTTTGAAGTTGAAGTCGCCGTTTACGCCTGTCATCTGGTAGCCGACCCGGGTAGAGTCGGGGAGGGAGACGAGCTGGATGGCTGCTCCGGGGAGGGGCACGCCGTCGGCATCTTTGATAATACCCTTCACTATGGCAGCGTGGGCGGTGACAGCGGTCAACGCGACGCAGGATATGATAGGGAGAAGACGTTTAGTCGTCATAATAAGAGCAATTAAGTAGGGTTATAATGAGGTTGTTGTTATTGTCACAAAATTGTGACTTCTTTGGAGCGGAATAGTTTAAATATGTTAAATCAATTTGGTGGAATCGGTTTTTTGGAATGTGGTGGTGGTGAAATTGGGTGTAAATTGGTAAAATCGGGAGGTGAAAAGGGAATTGAGAAGATGTATTTTTGGATATTTTAACAAAAAATAGATGGGTGAATGAATGGCTATGCAGAAGAGTTGTGAGATAATGAAAGGGTGAATAGATGGAAAAAGCTATTTAGAGGATTCAGGGAGGGAGGCGATGAATGTGTCGGCTTGAGCACGGTCGGTGAATCGGTAGACGGTGCCGGTGAAGTCGCTGAGGAGACGGTTGATGAGGGGTAATTGGAAATTTGGGAAATTGGTAATCCAAAGACGGAAATCTTCGGCAAGTTCATCGTCGTGCCAGGGCATATCGATTCTTTCGTGTCCGAGTCGACTTATGGCACCTTCAAGGCATATTTCCACAGGGAGGTCAAAAAAGAAAACAGTGTCTGCCTCTTTCATACGAGCGGGCATTGTGCGCTGATAGTTGCCGTCGAGAATCCATTCGTCGGCAGTCATCAATTCCTGAAGCTTTTTGTCGAATTGAGAGGCAGGGAGCACGGTACGGTCAGGAAGATGGTAAATCATATCGAGATAATGGAGGGGCAGACCGGTCTTTGCAGCCAGTTTTCGGGCAAATGTGCTTTTTCCCGCACCGGGGCATCCGATGATAATCACTTTTTTCATAGGTTTAGTTTGAGGGTTCAGATTGCTTAGTTAAATTTCAGTATGAAAGTTATTAGTTTATGTATAAAGATTATAACTCCTTTGCAAATGTAATAACAGCGTCTATAGATGACAGCTTCCTCTTTGGGAAAGAGGAGCATCCGGGACATCGCCACTTCGGTAGGGAGATT
>CAMWIF010000278.1 GCA_947174225.1 uncultured Porphyromonadaceae bacterium
ACTTCGAGTGCGAAAGCAACGATTTTAGAAACCGACAGTAGTCGATTGGAAAGAGCGGTAAATCCCGCTCTTTTTTCGTATGGCTACTCTTTCAGATATGCAAGAAAATTTGTCAAGATTCTCCGTGTTTTTTTCGAATCATCAATCAGCACCTCCTTTAACTCTACATCCCCTATCAGAAAATTGTACATTCTTGAAAGCACAAGATAATAAAACGGTGGCCTACGTTCACACGCAAGCCACCATTGAAGAATCTGTTTTCAATATTTGCTTATAGCTGTTACCTCATATTTCGGTTTTACCAGACTTCTAATTGTTACCTTAGACTTCTAGCGTACCTATTATCACCTTAGACTTCGGTTTTATTTTAGCCTTTGCTTTTTACCTTAGATTTTTGACGGTTGTAAACTTTTCACTTCTTGGTGATGCGGATGGCGGCACCGCCACCCGGTGCCAACGGTTGTTTGAGCTTCATCCCCGGTTTTACCTTCACTGTGCGTATACGGTAAGATTGGGGATTCTCTTTCCAATGAGCGTCGGGTGCGTCCTCATAAATGGTAGCCTCATAAGTCGCTCCTTTCGGCAAGAAACTGAGGTCAATTTCAGCAGTTCTGCCATTTTCATCAGTGATAGCTCCCACATACCAGTCGTCGGAATTCTTATCACGACGCGCCACGGTGATATATCTGTTAGGCTCTGCCTCAAGATAACGTGAATCAGACCAATCCTCAGGCACATCCTTTATAAACTGAAACGCATCGGGGAAACGCTCGTAATTCTCAGGAAGGTCACAGACCATCTGCATCGGAGAAGGCATAGTGAGATATAATGCCAACTGACGAGCCAAGGTGGTTCCCGCCTGTGAATCCTTACCCTCACCATAATAACTCATCTTTGTCTCGAAAAGACCGGGGGTATAATCCATTGGACCACCCTTCAATCGGGTGAAAGGAAGGATACAAGTGTGGGAAGGTGGATTTCCACCCATCGACTCAAATTCACCCCCACGAGCCGACTCCTGCGCCAGCCAATTGGGATAAGTGCGGCACAATCCGGTGGGGCGCGGTGCCTCGTGGCTATCGACCATAATCTGATAGTCGGCGGCACGCTCTATGACGTGACGGGCGTGGTCTACCATCCATTGGGAAGTGTGATGCTCCGACCTTGGAATTATAGCACCCACATACCCCGTCTTCACAGCGTCATAATTGTTATCCTTCATAAACTGGAATGCCCTGTCAAGTTGAAGCTCATAGTCAGCGGCATTCGCTGCTGTCTCGTGGTGCATTATCAGTTTCACACCCTTCTCCTTTGCATAATCGCGTAAGCCGGGGAGGTCAAAATCGGGATAAGGCTTATCGAAAAGGAACTGGCGGTTCTTCCGATAGCTTGCCCAGTCTTCCCAACCTTCATTCCAACCCTCCACCAACACGCCGTCTATGCCGTGCTTGGCAGCGAAGTCAATATAACGTTTCACATTCTCCGTGTTGGCAGGATGACGGCCATTGGGTTTAAGCTGTGTATAATCGGTCACACCCGGTTTGGCAAGGTAATCGTCGGAATATGCCCACGTCTTCTGGTTGCCCGTAAACATCTCCCACCATACACCTACAAACTTCATAGGCTTTATCCAGGATGTGTCCTCAATCTTGCAAGGTTCATTGAGATTCAACACCAACTGCGACGCAAGTATGTCGCGGGCATCGTCACTCACAATCAGCGTTCTCCACGGAGTGGCAAACGGCAACTGAAGATACGCGCTCACGCCCAAACGGTCGGGCACAAGATGTGAAGTCATAGAGAAATTCTCCGGATCCACATCAAGCAACATCGCCGGGTAGCCGTCGAGAGCTGCTTCGTGGGCATTGATATAGATGGAATCATCCGTCTTGATAAGAAGCGGGGTCTGAACAGTAGTACCCTCCGCACGTTGGGCTTCGGAATGTCTGCCATAGCTTTTCAGGGCTTGCGGAAGCTCGGAGAAAGTGGTTTCCGACCATAGGTACTCATCGGTATCATAATCGCCGGGTATGCAGAAAAGCTTATGGTCACCGGTGTAATTAAATTCGGTAAGCTCATCTTTCAAGGTCAGGTAATTTGACCCCTCCTGCTTGGGCAACTCATACCTGAACCCTATTCCATCGTCAAACACACGGAAGCGCAGAGTCATAAGCCGATCGGGGTTATCGGCTTTGAGATTCACCGCAAGTTCACGGAAATGGTCGCGCACATCGGAATATTCACCCCATACAGGCTGCCACGTGCGGTCAACGGTGACAGTATCGACACTCACAATCCGGAAGCCGTCGGTAAAGGCAGTCTCATCCGCCTTCAATCCAAGTCTACTGGGTTTGACCACAGATTTACCCTTATAGTCTAACGAATAGACCGGCACACCCGAAGCGTCTACATCCACTTCAAGCGACAATTCTCCCGAGGGTGACTTTATGCCCACAGCTGCCATAGTCACGACATCTGCCAGCATAAAAAGTGATAGCATAATCTTCTTCATAATAAAAAAATATCTACCTGCTTAACGTCTTAATTCATCAATATGGTATAACCGTAAGGTGGAAGCTCAATCTCATAAGCCACATTCGCTGTGCCGCCATCAATCAGATTGGTCATCGTAGACTGTGCGAGAGTGATCGGAGTCCTCACACTCTTAATATCTCCGGTAGTGTTCACAGCCACAAGAAGAGTATGACCCGGTATTACCCTGATGAAGCATACCACAGAAGAGTTTGAGTAATCGCGAAGCTCTCCGCGACGTACCTCAGCAGACGCCTTGAAAGCGGAGTTGATAGCCTTATACTTATCTGTAAGTGTCTGGGAGAATGTGAGAGGACGATAGTTAAAGAAAGACACCTTACCTGTGAGACCTTCGGCATCCATAGCTGAATAAATCATCGGCGTACCGTTCAGCATAGCTGCTGCCACATAAGCCGCAGGTATCGCCTCCACAGAGCCAAACATCTTGTCAATATCGTTGTCCGCTGCCGTATCGTGGTTGAAGGCAAAACGAAGAATCGACTTACCGTCGGGCACTTTCGCCATAGCCTCGATACCCTCCTTCACCACCTCCGACGGCTTACCACCTTTGAAAGCACTGGAGATTGCGGTGGCACAGTTCCAATCATAGATCATATCGAAGCCGTCGGAATAATATACCGCATTACCTGTCTCGGCAAGCATAATTATGTCGGGATTCGATGCCCGTAGACCTGAAATCAGACTGCTCCAAAAATCTTGGGACACACCGTCAACATAATCGCATCTGAAACCGTCGATCGAAGCTTCCTGCACCCAATAAGTCATTGCGTCGGTCATAGCCTCACGTGTGGCGGCATTGTCATAGTTGAGCTGTGCCACATCGGGCCAACCGGAAGGCGATACAATATTGCCATTGGCATCCTTATCATAACGGTCGGGATGCTCGGTTATCCAAGGGTGATCCCACGAAGTGTGGTTTGCTACCCAGTCAAGAATAACCTTCATACCCTTTGAATGAGCAGTATTGACCAGCTCCTTCAGATCAGCCATCGTGCCGTATTTCGGATTGATGGTCTTGAAGTCACGTATGCAGTAGGGAGAGCCAATACTGTTAAGTTCACCTGTCTCATAGATAGGCATAACCCAAAGTATGTCGCAATCCATCTCTGCAATGCGTGGCAGTTGGGCGGTAAGTGCCTTCAGACACCCATTCTCAGCAAAGAAACGGGGATTAGCCTGATACACCACATCGGTTGAGACTTCGTTACCGATTACCGGCTCGGCAGGGTTATCGGGCATATCTATCTCGTAGGATGTGCAGCCCGTGGCGGCTATGCCCATAAAAGCCGCCACGAAAGCTACAAAAGAGGAATATATCGCTTTTTTCATTTCAGTAACCATTTTTTATACGTCAGAGATTACTTTACTTCGGCACCATCTGGCTTGGCGACAATGTAATAATCCTTATCTAAGGTGATGACAGCAGCATCATACTGAACTCCGTCGTTATTGTTGAAGATAAGGTTCTCGGTTTCACCGTTGCCTTCAACTGTAAATACAAGATATTCAACACCGCCTATTTCCTTTGTCTCGGTGGCAGCCATACCGGGCCAGCCGCCGAA
>CAMWIF010000279.1 GCA_947174225.1 uncultured Porphyromonadaceae bacterium
AATTTAAAACTCCTTTGCTTTCTCAAAAAGATTCATATTTTTATCGGACGTGGCACCACCGTCAAGTCGCCCACATTGGCTTGGCGTAATCGTGAGAAAAAACAATGGAGTATTTTGCGGAATGAAAAAGATTGGCTACCTTTACACCGAAATATTTGAGAAATTTAGGTGCTAATAAATGTTAATATGCATAGCGCAGAGCGAGGAAATATTAGACATTCAGTTAGCCATCAACGGCACAAAAGATACGCAAGTTAATGCTGAGAAGAATCTTGGGATATTCAGAAGAAATGTCGGAGAGGTGATAATATCAAGATTTTATCTAACTTCCCTCTAAAGAAAAAGGATTCTTTATCCTGTCGGTGTAAATATCTCAGGATTTTTATATAATTTTGTGATGTGATACATAAAACTGATAAAATCTTATTAAGCTATCTTTCTTTTCTTGATAGCTAATTATATAGATAAAAGAGATGAAGTATAGATTAGGAGCTTCGATTGCGTTATTATTGGCGATTGGTGGGGTAGGTCATTGCTATGCGCTGACGGGGACGTGGCGTGGGAATATCAGTATGGGGTTTACCAAGTTGCCTTTGGTGTTTAATTTTGAGGAAGGGGCTGATGGTGTTACTATGGCTACTATGGATTCGCCTCAACAAAATGCCAAAGGTATACCTTTGGATGTGAAATTCTGTTCAGCAGATAGTGTGAGCCTTGAATGTGGGATGATTAATGCCTCTTACAAGGGTAAAATCGCTGATAACAAAATTGTGGGCACTTTCAGTCAGAACGGATTCAATCTTCCTCTCACATTATCTCCGGAAGAGGATTTGGCATCACGTAGGCCGCAGACTCCAAAACCTCCGTTCCCATATGTGGAAAAAGACACTGTATTTACATCTTTTGACGGTGTGGAACTTGCCGGAACTTTGACATTGCCTTCAATAGAGCCGGGGAGGAGGTTCCCAACAGTTGTTATGGTGACGGGGAGCGGTCCGCAGAACCGTGACGAGGAGATATTCGAACACCGTCCCTTTGCGGTGATAGCTGATTATCTTGCAAGGAACGGAATCGCCTCTTTCCGATACGATGACCGTGGTACTGCCTCTTCTAAGGGAAATTACTCTGAGGCAACGATAGATACTTTCAAAGGGGATGCTTCGAGTGCTTATAATTTTGCCAAGAGCTTGCCTGAAACCGAGAAAGTTGGGATTTTAGGTCATTCTGAAGGAGGTACATTAGCGGTGCTTATCGCTTCAGAAGCTAAACCGAATTTCATTGTCTCTTTGGCAGGGATGGTTACGCCGGCAAAAGAGACCTTAATGGAACAGAATCTCCGTACACTTGACAAATTAGGGCTTACAGAAAGTCAAAAGGAATCATCTATAAAACTGATAGGACTCCTTTTTGATGAGATTGCTAAACAGTGCAGGGGAGGCGAAACCAATATAATAGATGTTGACTTGATATGTCAGGAAAATTCGCTTGATGTCCCGGCAATTGTGCTTGAATCGGTTAAACGTAACAATGAGGCTCGAAACGGTTATTTTGACAGTCTGGTGAGCCTTGATCCGACCGGTGCATTGAAAAAGGTGAAATGTCCTGTGTTAGCCATCAACGGCACAAAAGATACGCAAGTTAATGCCGAGAAGAATCTTAATGCCTTCCGCAAGAATGTCAAGAATGTAGAGATAAAGCAGATGGATGGTTTGAATCATCTCCTGCAACACGCCACTACCGGCGATGTATCTGAGTATAATGACATCAGGGAGACAATCTCACCGGAAGTGCTCACAATAATAACTGACTTTATTCAACGTCAATGAATCTCTGCAAATTTATGAAGAGAATGCATTGGCTGTAAGTCGGTAGGCTTTTATTTCGTTTGGAGCTTTATGGATTGCGACTTAAAGTCAGGTGATGTGATAGTAAGCACCGTTGTGCCGGGTTCGGGAGTGGAACGCAGTATGACGGTTGCTTCACCATTGTAAAGTGAGCGAGCAGGGGCGGTGAATGATTCGGCACTCGTCATATCACCGTTTATGACACCGATTATCTCAGCAGGGCCCTCAACGGTGAATTGAAGTTGGGTATCACAATCTTTTACAATGTTTTTGTTTTTGTCGATGGCTTCTATGCGGATGTGTTGAAGGTCGAGACCGTCGGCTTTCCAATCGGCATTGTCAGAAGTTATGCGTAAGACCGTCGGTTTTCCGGCAGTGGTAAGTTGGTGACGGCTGACAGGATTTACAGATCTGTCATTGTAGGCAACCGCTTCAATTCTCCCTGGTGAATAGGTTATATTATCCCAACGGATACGGTTGCGAACTTTAGAATCATTTCTATCATTGCGCTTACGTCCGAGACTTTTGCCATTGAGCAGTAATTCCACCTCGTCGGCATTAGTATAGGTGTAAAGAGAGAGGGTAGTACCTGAAGGATGATTCCAATTCTCAGTGAGTTTCTGCCCTCCCATTTTGACATCGTTCCATACAGTGGCAGGTACATCTTCAACAACTACTATATGGACAAGCGGCTCTTCCGGCTTGAAATAGCTTTTCAGGAAATAGGCATTTGGTTTGGGTGAAAGGTCGATGTTAAACACACCTTGAGTCCAACCCTTTGCGGGCCAACCGTTGCTCTCGCCGAGATAATCAATCATTCCCCAGTAGGCTAATCCGATAACCTTGTCGAGGTCCATATCGAAATAGTTCGGACCCATATTGGAAGTGTTGGCTTCGCTTTGGTAGAAAATCATCCAGGGATAGCGACGACTGTCACCCGGAAAATACATATACCGATAGTTATAGGCTGCGATGTCGGTTTCAAGAGCCAAGGGTGCGGGTATGGAGTCAGTGGTCTCGCTGCGTCCGCGAGGGTGCATAGCTACTGTGACGGGACGAGTCGCGTCGAAGCGGTTTAGAAGAGTTTTCTGTAATTTATAAGGTGTCACTCCCCAATCGGCATAGGGAATGTCCCACAACAGTTGCAGCTCGTTACCCAAACTCCACATTATTACGGAGGGATGGTTGCGATCACGTTTCACCCACTCAGGCACATCTTTCTGCCATTGCTCAGTCCAATCTTTGCGTCCTCCGGCGTATTGTGTAAGCCACTTGTCATACAGTTCATCCACCACAAGAATACCTAATCCATCACATAGATCAAGGAAAGATTCGCTGTAAGGATTATGGGAAGTACGCACGTGATTGAACCCGAAATCTTTCAAAAGTCGGAGTCTCTTTTCCATCGCTTTCGGATAGGCTGCCGCTCCGAGAGCACCGAGAGTATGGTGATTGGCTATACCTTTAAGTATGACTTTTTCACCATTGAGTTTAAATCCAAATTCCGGAGAATACTCAATCTTGCGGATGCCGAAGCGAGAGGATGCTTCATCTATTGTATTCCCTGTAGAATCAAGAATAGCGCAGTTGACAGTATAAAGATGCGGTGAATCTAATGTCCAAAGCCTTGGATTGGAAATTGTCAGACTATCCAAGCGATATTCTTTCTGTCGCTGCTTGGGATTAAAATTGAGTGAGGAGAGGTTTGAATACACAGCGTTGCCTTCAGCATCTTTGATTTCAGTCAGAATCGAAATTGGCTCTTTTGAATCTGAAAGATTGGTGATTTCAGCTTGAAGGATAACCGTGGCTTTTTCCGGTGACACATCCGGAGTCGTGACATAAAGCGGGTGACGTGCGAAATATTTCTGTGGGTCAGTCACGATTATATTGACATCACGGTAAATGCCGCCTCCTGTATACCAACGTGAGTTTTCAGGACGACCCGTATCAGCACGCACTGAGATTACATTGTCGCCATCCCAATTCATATAAGGAGTTATATCGGTGTCGAAACCGAGGTAGCCGTAATCCGAAACACCGACTTTATAACCATTTAACCATACATCACCGTTCAGCATAATTCCTTCGAAGTCGAGAAGAATTCTCTTACCTTTCCAATCAGGATCAGCTTTGAAACTCTTACGATACCACCCGATGCCTGTTTCCTTGAAGCCACTTGAGCTCAACCTGCTTTTGACATTCGCCACCGGGTTATCCATATCGGCTTTCTCGTCGGCAGAGGGTGTAACCCCTT
>CAMWIF010000280.1 GCA_947174225.1 uncultured Porphyromonadaceae bacterium
CCCTCAGCTTTGGTCGCCCGATTCTCCACAGCTCTATAAAATAGAAGCAACACTTCTTGATTCCAAGGGTAACATTCTTGATAAGCGTACTGTCGATACCGGACTGAGACACTTCTATTTCGATTCACAAGGCAGATTCATACTCAACGGCACACCGCTCAAACTGCGTGGCGTAAACCGTCATCAGGATATGAAGCCTTACGGACCTGCTCTTCGTGACGAGGCGCATCGTCGCGATATGCAGCTCGTCAAGGATATGGGCGCTAATTTCATACGTATTGCTCATTATCCGCAGGATCCTGCCGTGCTGGAATATGCCGACCGGTTAGGTCTGCTCGTATGGGAGGAGATCCCACTTATCGACGCTGTGCCAAACGATTCGGCATATTCCAGCACTGCCGAAACCAATCTACGGGAGATGATAACCCAGCATTACAATCATCCCTCTGTGATTATGTGGGGTTATATGAACGAAATCCTGCTAAATGCACATAGGGAGAATCCCGGTGACAGTGCTTTCAGCTCTGCCCTCGACCGCACCCACAAACTGATTTCACGCCTTGAAAATGTAGCGAAAAAGACCGATCCCACTCGTTTCACCACAATGGCTTTCCACGGAAGCGACGAATACCGTAAAGTTGGTATAGCAGCCGTCCCCGACATCAACGGATGGAATCTTTATCAGGGTTGGTATGGCGGCGACCTCGCCGGTTTTGAGAAGTTTCTTTCCACAGAACATATGGAGAATCCCTCTAAGCCCATTATCGTAAGTGAGTATGGAGCCGGATCCGACCGCAGACTTCATTCCCTCTCTCCACAGCCCTTCGATTTCAGCATAGAATATCAGCAGAAATACCTTGAACACTATATGAGGGTAATCGAAGACAGTGCCTTCATAGCCGGAGGTGCTCATTGGAATCTGATAGACTTTGGTTCTGCAATACGCGATGAATCTATGCCGAGAATCAACAACAAGGGCTTGCTATATACAGACCGTACTCCTAAGGATGTCTACCATTTCTTTAAGGCATCGTGGCGCGACGACATCGACCACGTTTATATAGCCTCACGCGACTGGCCCGTAAGAACTATGGTATCTGATTCTACTGTTGTGACAATGCCTGTCAAGGTATATGCCAATACCCCTACTGTAGAGCTTATGGTCAATGGAATTAACATTGGGAAAGTCAATGTGGAAAATCATACCGCTCTCTTCAATGTACCTCTCCAAGCAGGTATAAACAATATTATAGCCCGTGGCGGTAATTCCCTCGACGCCTTCAATCTTAAACTCGATATAGTGCCCGCTACGCTTACACCGGCAAATATCGACCCCCTCGAACTGGCTGTTAATGTAGGTAGTAACTGTTCATTCGTCTCACCTGTCACAGGGCTCACTTGGGTAGACGACCGCGAATACCAACCCGGAAGTTGGGGACATATAGGAGGGAAACGTAGAAGCGTCACTTCTGAGATAAAAGGCACAGAGGAAGGACCTCTCTTTCAGACAATGCTGGAGGGAATAGAGGAATATCGCTTTGATGTGCCCGAGGGTGAATATGAGATTGAACTTGGCTTCGCTGATCCTTCCGGACCTGCAACATCCTTAGCCTATATGCTCAACCGTGATACCGAAGCCGACAACGGACTAACCCGTTTTACAGTAGAAATTAATGACAAGTCCGTAGCATCAGATTTTACCCCCTCTGCAGTCAACGGCAGTAAGTTTGCTACCATAACAAAATATGTTCTCCCCTCAGTCAATAACTCAATCAGCATTAAATTCATACCCTTATCAGGCACACCATTCCTGAACACAATAAAACTACGCAGATTATGAAAAAATACCTTATGGCTTTGGCATTGGCGACAGCATTCGTATCAGCCAATGCCTATGTCTGGGATTCCACTCGACTCTTCACTGTAAAAGAGAATATAAACCGTCCTTTCTATCAGGCATCGCTCCAACCATTTATTGAGAAAGCCGACAATATTCTGACACTTTCTCCCCTCTCTGTTATGGATAAGTCAGCTCTACCACCAAGCGGCGACCCACACGACTATATGAGTCAGGCACGCTACTTCTGGCCCAATCCTTCAAAGCCCGATGGACTTCCCTACATAAACCGCGATGGCGTAACAAACCCTGAGATTTATAAGCTCGACCGGAACCGGCTTGGCGAAACAGCCGACCGCATCACCACGCTTGCAGTGGCTTATTATCTTACCGGTAACGAGAAATATGCTGAAAAAGCAGTCGAGCTGATAAAAGTATGGTTTCTCGACAAGAACACTCGTATGAATCCCAATTTGGAATACGCACAGATGATTCCGGGACATAACGGAGGGAAAGGCAGATGTTATGGGCTGCTCGACACCTATTCATTCTAGAGATGGTGAGTGCGCTTCCCTTGCTTGAAAAGTCGAAAGCCTTCACCCCGAAAGATCAAAAAGCTCTTCGTAACTGGTTCTCACGACTCACTGACTGGATGCTCACCTCACCGCAAGGCATAGAGGAGAGTCAGCAAGCCAACAACCACTCCACCGCCTATGATGCACAGCTTATTGCATTTGCTCTATATTCGAGGCGACGTGATGTAGCTATGAAAGCGGCGAAGGAAGTTGCCGACAAACGTATCTTCACACAGATTGAACCTGATGGTAAGCAGCCTCAGGAATTATGGCGTACCCTCTCTTACGGTTATTCCCAATATAATCTGACTCACCTTCTCGATATACTTGAGATAGCCGATATTTATCAGCTTGATATGGGCGACACCGTTTCTACTGATGGACGCAGTGTAGAAAAGGCACTTGAATTTCTTGCCCAATATATTGGCAAAGACGCTCCCCATTGGGGATATACTCAGATTTCAGGTATGGAAGAGAAGCAGCAGGATGTGTTGAAAGATTTGTATAGATTCTATATTTTAAATCCTGAACGTGCCGATTTTGCCGCTAAATATTTTGCTGACCGCATACTTGATTACTCTGATTATTTTAATCTCGCCTATTTGACTCCCCGTGAAAAGGATGATGCAATGGTAGCGGTACTGCCACAATTGGAGTATGCGATAAAATGTGCCGGTGAAGCAGTACGAGAGAAAGATAATGCGGCAGAACGGAAAGTGACTCCGCGCTCCCTCACTAAGGATGGAAATTTAGCTATGGTAAACTCTCACGACTGGTGTTCCGGCTTCTTTGCAGGTACTTTATGGCAAATCTACAATTATACTAATCAGCCTGAATGGAGAGAAACGGCAATTTCCTGGACTTGGCCCATAGAGGATGCGAAATGGCATAAAGGTACCCACGATCTCGGTTTTATGATAAACGATAGTTTTGGTAAGGCATATGATCTGACCGGCGAGCAGTCTTACCGAGACGTAGTGCTACGTAGTGCCAAAACACTCTCAACACGTTATAACCCGACGGTCAAATCAATCCGTTCCTGGGACCATAATGCCGATAAGTGGAAATTCCCGGTCATCATCGACAATATGATGAACTTGGAGATGCTTTTCAAAGCCACAGCACTCACCGGAGATTCTACCTACTACGACATTGCGGTTAACCACGCCAACACTACCCTCAAAAACCATTTCCGTGAAGACGGCTCATCGTATCACGTGGTAGACTATGACTCTGCTACCGGCGAGGTAAGGATGAAATGCACTGCACAAGGCTATGCCGACGATTCCTATTGGAGCCGTGGCCAGGCGTGGGGACTTTATGGATTTGCACAGTGTTATAAATATACGGGCGATAAACGTTACCTCGATATGAGTGAGAAGATAGCCGACCTTATTTTAGGTTTACCAAATATGCCGGGCGATAAGATTCCCTATTGGGATATGCGTATGCCGGAAATAATGGATGCGACACCGGAAAAAGTAAACAAGAATGTGCCGCGTGATGCCTCGGCAGCCGCTATCCTTGCTTCGGGCTTGTATCTGCTCAGTGATTTTGTAGAGCCGTCAAAAGCAGTAGTCTACCGCCATTATGCTGATGAATCGGTTGCAAACCTCACACACCATTACCGTATACCCGTAGGTGAGAAACAAGGTTTTATTCTCGACCACAG
>CAMWIF010000281.1 GCA_947174225.1 uncultured Porphyromonadaceae bacterium
ACATCAAGAACCTCGGTTACAAGATGGCGTTCCGTGGCGGTCTTTCCTTCAACCTTGGCGACGTGATTATTCCGGAGGAGAAGGAAGCTTATGTAGCAGAGGGACACGCAAAAGTAGAGGAGGTTATGATGAACTACTCTATGGGTCTTATCGGCGATAAGGACCGTTACAATCAGGTCATTGATATTTGGACAAACGTCAACAACAAGTTGTCTAAGGTATTGATGCAGCACATGGAGGAAGACCAGCAGGGCTTCAACTCCGTATATATGATGCTTGACTCCGGTGCCCGTGGTTCTAAGGACCAGATTCGTCAGCTTTCCGGTATGCGTGGTCTTATGGCAAAGCCTCAGAAGGCAGGTGCAGAGGGTGGTCAGATTATTGAGAACCCGATTCTTGCTAACTTCAAGGAGGGTCTGTCAGTGCTTGAGTACTTCATCTCTACTCACGGTGCGCGTAAGGGTCTTGCGGATACCGCTCTTAAGACCGCCGACGCCGGTTATCTTACCCGTCGTCTTGTAGACGTTGCCCATGATGTGATCATCAACGAGGAGGACTGTGGTACACTCCGTGGTCTTGAATGTCGTGAGATCAAGAACAACGAGGAGGTTGTGGCTTCTCTCAGTGAGCGTATCCTCGGCCGCGTGTCTGTTCACGACATTGTTGACCCCTACACTAACGAGATTATCGTCAAGGCTGGTGAGGAAATCACAGAGGCAGCTGCCGACCGTATCGAGAAGAGTCCGATTGAGGTTGTTGAAATTCGCTCGGTGCTCACTTGCGAGTCGAAGAAGGGTGTATGTGCGAAGTGCTATGGGCGTAACCTTTCCAACCATCGTATGGTGCAGAAGGGTGAGGCTGTGGGCGTTATCGCCGCTCAGTCAATTGGTGAGCCGGGTACTCAGCTTACTCTCCGTACATTCCACGTCGGTGGTGTTGCAAGCAACGTTGCCGCTGTAAAGGATGTGACTTCGAGATACGACGGACGTCTGGAGATTGACGAGCTCCGCACCGTTAAGAATAAGGACAATGTAGACATCGTAGTAGGCCGTATGGCTGAGATGCGCATCGTCGAGCCTAAATCGGGCATTATTCTTACTACCGCTAACATACCTTATGGTTCCAAGCTCTACTTCAAGGATGGCGACGAGGTTAAGGTAGGCGATATGATCTGTGAATGGGACCCCTTCAATGCCGTTATCGTAGCTGAAGAGGGTGGTAAGGTTCGCTTCGAGAATATGGAGGAAGGTGTCACTTATCGTGTAGAGAGCGACGACTCCACAAATCTCCGCGACCTGATCATCACCGAGTCGAAAGACCGTACTAAGGTTCCTGCTGCCGAGTTCTATGACAATGAGGGCAACCTCGTGCGTACATACTCACTTCCTGTAGGCGCACACCTTCTCATAGAAGAGGGCGAAGTGCTCACTCCGGGTGAGGTGTTCGTGAAGATTCCGCGTGCTGCCGGCAATGCCGGTGACATCACCGGTGGTCTTCCCCGTGTCACTGAGCTGTTCGAGGCTCGTAACCCGAGTAACCCCGCTGTAGTCAGCGAGATTGACGGTGAGGTTAAGTTCGGTAAGGTGAAACGTGGTAACCGTGAGATTTCCGTAACCTCCAAGCTTGGTGAGGAGAAGAAATATCTTGTGCCTCTGTCGAAGCAGATTCTTGTGCAGGAAAACGACTTCGTTCGTGCCGGCACTCCGCTTTCCGACGGTCACATCACTCCGGCTGACATCCTCAACATCAAGGGCCCCACAGCCGTTCAGGATTATATCGTGAATGAGGTTCAGGACGTTTACCGTATGCAGGGTGTGAAGATCAACGACAAGCACTTCGAGGTGATTGTTCGCCAGATGATGCGTAAGGTCAACATTCTTGATCCGGGCGACACTCGTTTCCTTGAGCAGCAGGTGGTCGATAAGCTCGAATTTATGGAGGAGAATGATAACATCTGGGGTAAGAAGGTTATCACCGATGCAGGTGACTCCACCACTTATCTTGCCGGACAGATTATCACCGTCCGTAAACTTCGCGACGAGAATTCGGCTCTTAAGCGTAAGGACCTTCGCATTATGCAGGTGCGTGATGCTGTTCCCGCCACTTCCGAGCAGATTCTTCAGGGTATCACCCGTGCGGCTCTCCAGACTTCAAGCTTTATGTCAGCTGCCTCCTTCCAGGAGACTACCAAGGTGCTTAATGAGGCTGCCATCAACGGCAAGACCGATTACCTTGAGGGTATGAAGGAGAATGTGATCTGCGGTCACTTGATTCCTGCCGGCACCGGTTTGAGAGAATACAACCGTCTCGTCGTTGCCAATAAGGACGAGTATGCAGCTCTCCAGCTCACTGACAATCCTGAAGAGGTAGTGATGAACTGAACTATGTAGTTTATATTCTAAGATAAGAAAATAAAATTACTGATTATATACGTAAGCGCCCTGCGGAGTCCGAATCCGCAGGGCGCTTTATTTTATGAAGGTTTGATGTCCAGTTCGATTGTTTTCTTTATTTCGCTGAGTACAAATGAGCTTTGCATCTTGACAATGCCGTGTACTTTCGTCAGACGTTCAAAGACGAAAGTATTGTATTGGTCAAGATCTTTCAATACTATTTTCAG
This sequence comes from uncultured Porphyromonadaceae bacterium, assembly GCA_947174225.1. Classification (GTDB taxonomy): domain Bacteria; phylum Bacteroidota; class Bacteroidia; order Bacteroidales; family Muribaculaceae; genus Lepagella. The sequence goes on from CAMWIF010000281.1 coordinate 2,621, forward strand.
CAGGAAGTCATAGTATCCTCCTGTAGAGTAACATTCCATTATTTCATCTATACGGACTATATCTTCCTTGAATCTCTGGATGTGTTCATCATCGTGTACTGCCAAGGAGACATTGCAGAACACTGTAAGGGGGAGTCCGACTTTGCGATTATCAATGGTAGCTGCATACCCGGTTATCACCCCCTCTTTTTCGAGGCGATGGATACGCTCGTAAACAGGCGTCTTGGAGAGATTGAGGAGGGCACACAGCTCTTTAGTGTTGGCTTTTGCATCCTTTTGCAAGGCTTTCAGGAGCTTGACATCTATTTCATCCAGTTTTATCATTAGTTTGTTTTCCTGATTTAGAGGTTCAAAGATTACTTTTTAAGGACATACTTATATAAATTAATGCAAAAGTAGGAATATTTCCTAAATTTAACAAGTAATATAGGATAAATAGATTATAACGTGTAAATTTGCTTCAAATAAAATCTATTAATCGTATAATCCATAAGCAAATAATGAAATCTCGTAATCTGACATTCCATCTGCTTGCACTCCTTACAGTGATAATATGGGGTGTGACTTTCGTTTCCACTAAGGTACTCATTTCGGCAGGGCTTACACCGACCTGGATTTTCATTTGCCGCTTCCTGATAGCATATCTTTGTGTTATGTCTATAAGTCGGAAACCTTGGTTTGCCAATTCATATTTGGATGAATTAAAAATGATGGGGTTGGGACTTACCGGAGGTTCCTTATATTTCATCACGGAAAATACGGCATTGGAATATACTCTTGCTTCGAATGTATCACTTATAATCTGTGCCGCTCCTGTGTTAACTTTATTTTTGGGAGCGATATTTTTTAAATCGAGAATAAGTATGAAAGCTATAATTGGATCGATTGTTGCTATTGTTGGAGTGGGAATGATTGTTTGTAATGGTGCATTTAATTTAGGTATAAATCCGCTTGGGGATATGCTGACATTGTTGGCAGCTTTGTTTTGGTCGATATATTGTATCTTACTGACACGGATGAGTAAGCGATATAGCAATCTGTTCATAACCCGGAAAGTCTTTTTCTACGGATTTACCACAGCTTTGATCTTTATGTTGTTTGAGAAAAAGCCAACATTCATAATTGGAGAGAATAGGGTAGCGGTTATTTTAAATCTACTCTTCTTAGGAATTGTGGCTTCTTTCTTTTGCTACTTGATGTGGAATCAATGTGTAAAAATACTTGGTCCACAGACGACAGCCAATTACATTTACTTTGTTCCATTCGTAACAATTCTAACCTCTTCGCTCATCTTGCAAGAACCGATAACAATCTGGATGATACTTGGCGGTGTCACCATCATCACCGGTGTCTACCTCACCTCAAAATAATAGAATTGTTGAGGTAAGATACTTAAATTTATGAGAGGAAAATAGTGATAACCCACACTGTTCTTAAT
>CAMWIF010000282.1 GCA_947174225.1 uncultured Porphyromonadaceae bacterium
GTCTTTTGATATATCTGTTTCTGGTGATGTCATCGATCCTTACCTGACATATCGTCTTATCGAACCTGATTATGAGGTATTTTCCCGATTACAAATTGTAGAGAGAAATATCGAGGACTTTTCAGAACGTGTGCTTTGCGATTACAATGCGGTCGGCAACCGTTGTATGAATTGCCATACCCACGCTCCTGGACAGGATAACCTGTCATTTCTCTACGTGCGTGGTGAAGGTGGAGGTATGGTGCTCAACGACCACGGAAACCTTAGACTACTTGATTTCAAGACTCCTGATATGGTTTCAGGCGCGGTCTACGCACAATTTGATCCGTCGGGAAGATATATTGTTTTCTCGACCAATGCAATAATTCCTGCTTTCCATTCACGTCCGGACAAGCGTCTGGAGGTGTTCGATACCAAATCGGATGTATATATCTACGATATACAGAACGATAAGGTTATACATTCTCCTCTTCTTGCCGATTCAACGCGACTGGAAACGTTCCCGACTTTCTCGGCAGATGGCAGCAGCGTGTACTATTGTGTGGCTGACGGTCCCGCACGCCCATCTCTTCTCGACAGCATTCATTATAGCCTATGTCGAATTGATTTCGATACCGCACAGGGTAAATTTGGCAATGCAGTAGACACTGTACTACAAGGAAATACAAGAAATGGTAGCATTAGTCATCCGCGAGTTTCACCGGATGGTAAACGTCTGTTATACACCGTTTCCGATTTTGGCACTTTCCCGATTTGGCACCGTGAAGCTGATTTGCGTATGATTGATCTTGAAAATGGAAAGGTAGACAGCCTTAGCATAGTCAACAGTAATATGAGCGATACTTATCACAGTTGGTCATCATCAGGTCGCTGGTTTGTCTTCGCCAGCAAGCGTGACGACGGACTTTACGGCAAACCATATTTTGCCCATGTCGCGGAGGATGGGAGTGTCTCCAAGCCATTTGTGCTTCCGCAGGAATACCCCTCCTTCTATGACAATAACCTCAAATCATACAACGTCCCCGACCTTGGCACAGTCCCCGTCTCCTTCCTCCCATCCGACATCGCCTCCACCCTAAACCCCTAACTCTTAACCCTTCATCCTTCCTGATTTTGATATATTGAAGGGAGAATGCCAAATTCTTCCTTGAAATAGCGACTGAACATTTTAGGATTGTTGAACCCCGTCTGGTAGGCAATCTCAGAGATATTGAGCTGGCTCTCACGCAGTAGTTGAGCGGCCCTCTTCAGCCTGATGATACGTATGAACTCAATAGGGCTTTTCCCCGTGATCTGCTTGATCTTCTTATAGAGACTTACTCGGCTCATCCCGAGAGCTTCACTCAGTTCCTCCACCGACAGGTCGGCATTGCTGATGTTTTGAGACACATATTTCATCGCTTTCTCAATCAATTTCTCATCAAGGGGAGTGATCTTTATGTTGTCGGGCTCAGGCTCGATCAGTGTTCGCCGAGCACCCTTTGAGTTGAGTTCTATAAGGCGCCGCATCCTAAGACGCAATACATCAAGATTAAACGGCTTTGTGATATAATCATCTGCTCCGAGTGTCAGACCCTCCAGCTTGACTCCAAGGTCGTGTTTAGCCGTGAGTATGATAATAGGAATATTGACAGTCTCAGGATTCTCTTTCAAAGCCCTGCACAGTTCCATGCCGTTCATGTTGGGCATCATAAGGTCGGTCAGGATTATGTCAGGTCTTGACACAGCCGCTTTCTTAAGAGCCTCAACCCCATCGGAGGCAGTCAGCACCTCATAGATGTTCTCGAGGCTATCTTTCAGCATTTCGGTCATGTCGGGGCTGTCATCGACCACAAGAACCGTTTTGCGTTTGCTTTGGTTTGTGGCATTGCTTTCTGTGACAGAGGGAGTGACAGATGCTGTCCCGGCATTTTCCAAAGCCTTTGCGACACGTTCCGCAGAGTCCGGATGCAGAGCGTCAGTGTGACGTATCGGAATCTCAATTATGAATACGCTTCCTCGTTCTACATTGTCAGCCACACGGATAGTGCCATCGTGAAGCTTGACGTATTCGCTGACCATACTGAGCCCGATGCCACTGCCGGTGCCCGGATGTGAGTCTCCGTCATCATCCACTTGATAGAAGCGTTCGAAGATATGCTTCTTGTCCTTGTCTTTAATCCCTATCCCCGTGTCAGCCACCTGAATGCGGAGCATAGACTTATCTTCTCCTGCCAGTTCGATCGACACGTCGATTCGTCCTCCGGTCGGTGTGAACTTAAAGGCATTGCCGAGCAAATTCATGAAGATTTTCTCCATCTTGTCTTCGTCGAAGAGGAGTTCGATGCGAGGTGAGGATGAATAGAAAGTAAGATTGATGTGCTTCCGGTCTGAGAGGCTGACGAAAGAGGTGCAGACATTTCGTGCGAATGCCACGATGTCGCCTTCAGAGGGGGTGAGGTGCAGGTCAGCCTCTTCTGATTTCCTGAAATCGAGCAATTGATTGACGAGCGACAACAGGCGTATCGCATTATTGCGCATCTGGTTGAGACGTTTGGTCTGCCTTTCATCAGTAGATTCCTTTATCATGTCTTCCAAAGGGGATACGATCAGGGTAAGAGGAGTCCTCAGGTCATGGCTGACATTAGTGAAGAACTTGAATTTGAGTTGATTTAGTTCTTCCTGCTTTCGTTGGTTCTCTTTTTGGGTATTCTGCTCCAGCAGGCGGCGTTCGCGTCTTCCTGCAATCCTGACTATCATCCATACGCAGGCTGCCGCAATCAAGGCGTAGATTATCCAAGCCCAGGGGGTGCCCCAGAACGAGTTGTGTATCTTGATGTCGAGAGTAGCCGGAGACTCACTTTCATATCCATCTTCGTTGATGGCAATCACATTAAGCTTGTAGTTGCCCGGGGAGAGGTTGGTATAGGTCACTGAGTTGATTCCTTCCGGGCATTCCGTCCATTGTTCGGAATATCCTTCAAGTTTATATTTAAACCTTGTCTTCTCGGGAAGCGCATAATTGTCGGATGTGAAGAATATCGTGAATTCCTTCGGATTATGGTTGAATTCAATTCGTTCGCCTGAGAATATGGCTTTCTTCAATGCCACACGCCCATCAATCATTTCGCCCGGATTGACGGGATTATTGTCCATATACAGGTCAGTAAATATTACCTTGGGCTTGCTGACATTCATCCGGATGTCGTTGGGATTGAAATGTATTATGCCAAAAGGGTCTCCTACAGCTATGCTGCCATCCATTAGTTTTGCAAATGATCTTTGGTTGAAGTCACATTCCGGGAGTCCGGACTGACGGTCATATTCCATCTTCGTCACATTCAAGCTTCCCGATGCTTCATCATAGTTCACCTTAAAGTTGGATAGCCTTGAGCTGTTGCTGATCCAAATGCCGCCATTATTGTCTTCGATAATACCCAGCACATCTGCTCCATACGAGGATGCTCCATTCGGTATATTGTGGACCTTGCCTTTTTTCCTGTCAAGCACCTTTAGTCCTGAAGTTGTGGATATCCATAAAAGACCACGGGAGTCTTCGATGATCTGCATGATCTTGCTGTCGCTCAGACTCCGGTCATCGTCCAAACTGACATCCGTCAGCTCCCTGGCTGCAGAATCATAACAGCATACGCCACCGGATGAACCGATATATACATTGCCGTCTTTAGATGGCAATATCGAGAGAACATAGTCGCTTTTCAGCAAAGAGTTGGCATTGTTGAAATGTTCAATGCTGCCTTTCTTCAGATCATATTTGAATACCCCGTTGCCAAGTGTGCCAATCCAAAGAGTCCCTTTTTTGTCAAAGTCCATGCTCCATACGTATGACCGGTCGATTTCACTGTCGGTCTGATGAAGCATCACTTTTCCCTCTTTATAGCAATAGAGACCTTTGGCAAACTTGCCGATGAAAATGTCGCCCTCTGCCGATGACGCGAGAGCTGTGATGGCATATGGCGTGTTTTCGGAGGCATCCCCGATGTAGTCATATCGATTGCTTGCAGGCATCAATCTCCATATTCCGGAGTTGTCGGTGCC
>CAMWIF010000283.1 GCA_947174225.1 uncultured Porphyromonadaceae bacterium
TCGCCGACCTCATCATAAAGGCTATCGACAAAGGGTATCTAAACAAAAACAACGTAATTCACTAAAAACAGACTTTGCCACTTTTCAATAATCGCCCACGCTCTATGATACCCGTGGGCGATTGTATTGAAAATGCTGATTTCTGTTGATTAGTGAGATTAAATAACAATCTCGATGCTGATTTAAAATTGTTATTTAACAATATTTGCATATTTCATACATAAATATTAAATTTGTCAAGTGACAAATACTTAACATTAATTTTTAATCTATGGGAAAAACTTTACTCTTGGGAGGAGCAATGTTGTTGGCAACCTCCGCAATGGCACAGGATGCTCCTGAAGCCCTGTATGTAGTAGGTGCTTTCACCAACTGGGAAACTCCCGACTACGGTGGTGGTATCCCCCTCTACGACTACAACGGTGACGGTTCCTACACCGGCACCATCCAGGTAGACGCTAACCAGGCAGAATTCAAAATCTTCACCAGCAGAGAAGGCAACTGGAATGATCCATCTACATATTTCGGTTGCGCATACGGTCTCGATAACGTTGTATGGAGAGACAGACCCCTCGAAATTATCTGTAACAATGAGGGCCAGAGTAATATACAAATATTGAACTGGGCAGGCGGCCCGATGGATCTGATAGTGACCAACGTCGGTGAAGGAAACTGGAGTGTAGAAGTTTTGGGTTATGAGCAGCCTGAATATCCCGGATATGATCCTGTCTATACATTATGTATGGGATTCAGCGATCCCGTTTACTCACCTGATGGATTCAATACTTATCGCCCGATGACACGCACGGGCTTCCAGACCTTCGAGGATAACTATTATTTTACAGGAGACGGTGAATCTCCTCTTATGGTTAATTTCTGGAGTGGTAAGATACCCGATCGTTACTTCTACGGTCCGGAAAAAGCAGACGAAGCCTTGACTCCAGAACTCGGAGTTGTCCAGACTTTCAAAGGTGTTCCCGATTGTAATAATTTCTGGAAAACGCCTGAAAATTGGGCTGGTGGCAGGATGAAAGTCACAGCTGACCTCAACACAATGGAATTTACATTTGAAAAGATTGAGGATTGTATTTACCTAATTGGTTCTCCCCAAGGTTGGGACATCAACTCCGATGCAATGAAGCTCCCCGAAACAGGTGGAATGGGTAACTATGAAGCTACCTTCACAATGACTGAGGATTCCCCCATCTTCCGCTTCTATAACCAGCTCGGTGATTGGGAAACAGGCTCTTGGGGTTCTCAGGTAGACGATGTGCCCATCGACCTTCCCCTTGATGGTGCTGAGACAACCACAGATTGGGTTTGGGGCAAAGGAAGTTGGCAGCTCCACGGTGTAGAGGGATGCAGCCTTACTTTCAAAGTTAATTACTATAACCGCACTGTCATCATAATCAACAACGATTACGACGACACCACAGGCATTAATGCAGTCAACGTTGACGAAAACAACGCTATCTACTTTGACCTTATGGGTCGTCGCATAGCCGAGCCAAAGAAGGGTATCTACCTCCGCCAGAGCAACGGCAACGTCACCAAAATCCTTCGCTAATCCCATCGCCAATCCCCTCCCCCAAATCCCCCGGAAAAAAAGCTTCTCTCTGGGTGAAAATCCTTCCGCCCTGAAAGGGTTTGTCTCCAGGCGCAAAGCCTCTCCCCTCCTGAAAGGGGTTTGTCGGCAGGTGCAAAACAACAAGGTGTCAAATCTCTTTGGCGCCTTGTTTTTATATCCCCTCATTTCCTTCGGCAATCAAAAAATACCCTGATGAAGTTTGTGTTATTGAGATTGATTCATTACTTTTGCAATCAAAATCAATTAATAACCCATGAAACGTTATTTAGCTCTATCCCTACTCGCGAGCGCTATACTCACTGCTTCTGGTGCTGAGAACGCCCGCTGGCTGCGCGACGCTGCAATCTCTCCCGACGGCACCACCGTAGCCTTCACATATAAAGGAGACATCTTTACCGTCCCTGTTACAGGCGGTCAAGCTACCCAGATAACCTCCAACAGTGCCTATGACGCCAACCCTGTCTGGACTCCCGACGGCAAACGCCTCGTTTTTATGAGTACACGTGAAGGTTCCGACGATATATTCATTACCTCTGCAAAAGGTGGCACTCCTCAACGCCTTACCACTGCAAGCGGCACGGAAAAACCTCTCACATTCCTCAACGATTCCACTCTCCTCTTCAATGCCGCTAACCTTCCCGGTCGTAAGAGTGCTCGTGCTCCTTTCCAGACTCAGCTCTACACCATCAACGTCGATAAACCCAATCCCCGTCCAAAACTCTACCTCTCAGTGCCGGTGGTATCGGCTGATGCCAATGCCAAGGGTGAGATACTCTATCAGGACCGTAAGGGCGTGGAGGATGTGCTGCGCAAGCACGAGCGTTCATCCGGTACCGCCGATGTATGGCTCTACCGTAATGGCAACTTCACCCAGCTCACCAACTTTAACGGCGGCGACCAGTCACCCGTATGGGGTGAGGGCGACACCTATTATTATGTAAGTGAAAAGGACGGAACTCTCAATGTATTCGAAGGAAAAATCGGCAGCAGCTCCGACCGCCAGCTTACCAAATTCACCAAACATCCTGTGCGTTCCCTCTCATCTTCCGACAACGGTATGCTTGCTTTCTCTTGGGATGGCGACCTCTACACACTCCGTCCCGGTCAGGAGCCTCAGAAGATCAATGTGGAGGTGAATGCCGACGACTACGACCGTGATCTTGTGAAGAGATATGTCACAAGCGGAGCATCCAATATAGCTGTCTCTCCCGAAGGAAAGGAGGTTGCCCTCATTCTCCGTGGCGAACTCTACGTTACCGATAGCGAGTATAAGACCACTAAGCGTATCACCGACACCCCCGCGCAGGAGCGTTCCGCATCCTTCTCCCCCGACGGACGTACAATCGTGTTCGATAGCGACGTTGACGGTATCTGGCAACTTTTCACCGCCAAGATTAAAGACGACAAGGAGAAACAGTTTGCATATGCCACCGACATCGTTATCGAGCCTCTTTACAAGTGCGAGACATCCGCAATGCAGCCCCAGTTCTCTCCCGACGGTAAGAAGGTGGCGTTCCTTGAAGACCGCACTGCCCTCAAGGTCATTGACTTGGCTACAAAGAAAGTGACAACTGCCCTCGACGGTGAGTATAACTACTCTTATTCGGATGGTGACATACCTTTTGAATGGAGCCCAAACAGTGATTATCTCCTCGTGTCGTATATGGCTAATGGTGGCTGGAACAACGTTGACGTTGCTCTCGTTAAGGCTGACGGCTCCGAGGTTGTAAACCTGACTGAGAGCGGTCACTCTGCCGGTAATCCGAAATGGGCACTCGACGGTAAGGCTGTCACCTTCACCACCGGAAAATATGGTATGAAAGCTCAAGGCTCTTGGGGAAATGAGGAAGACATCGTGCTGATGGCTCTCGACGGTGAGGCTTGGGATCAGTTCAACTACACCGAAGAGGAAGCCAAACTCGCAGCTAAGGAGAAAGAGGATGCCGAGAAAGCCGAAGCCGACAGTAAAGATGCCAAGAAGGATAAAAAAGGCAAGAAAGATAAAAAGAAGAAAGATAGCGTTGACGAGAAGAAGTCTGACCCCCTCGACATCGAAAACCGTCGCTACCGCACCCGTCGTCTCACGCGCCGTTCATCTAATATGTGGGACTACTTCCTTGATCCTAAAGGTGAAAAGCTCTACTATGTGGCAGCCGCTACTGAAGGTGGCTACAACATTCACGTGATTGACCTAAAGAAAGGCGAGAATAAGGTGCTGCTGAAAGGTGTGGCCGGTGGACTTAACCCCGATAAAAAGGGTGAGAATCTATTCGTCAATACCGGCTACGGCATCAAGAAGGTGAATCTCGGAAGCTCCGACGTAAAGGATATTGAGTTTGAAGCACCCTACGACCGTAAACCCTCTCTTGAACGCGCCTACATCTTTGACCATATGGCAAAGCAAGTAGAAGATAAGTTCTACGACGAAAAACTTCACGGTGTAGACT
>CAMWIF010000284.1 GCA_947174225.1 uncultured Porphyromonadaceae bacterium
AAAGTATCATATCATCTGCTGATGTATGCTTTAGAGAATGTGGTTGAGGACAGGAAAAGCAGGTTAGTCCTTACGATGTTGTTGGCGATAGCGATCACGGCTACGGAGGGCGAAGAAAGCTAGTGTTATACATAGGATTTCGCCTGCCACTGTAAGCCAGAAGCGGGTGGCATGCCCACTTCTTAGCAGTTCAAGACCAAAATAGAAAGTCATAAAAAGAGCATATGCCAATAATAGGAAGGTGATAACTTTATATCTTTGGAGTTTCATAGGAAATCTGCTTGATTGTTAGGATTGGGAATCGATGGCTCCTGATCTGGAAACACTAGGTAAGAGGATGTATAGGGATAAAAGGCTCCGCTACACAGATGATTGTAAATCTTGATGCAAGCCATTGCGTCAAGAGCGGCATAGGTCTGTTGCGCCGGAGAGAGGGTTTCCGCTTCCCAGTTAGTGAGTCTTTGCCCTTTAGATATTCTCTCGCCGAAAAGAATGCCGTATATACGCGAAAGGCTGTTATCAGCAATCTTATATCTTTTTACATACTGCTGCAGATCTATGAATCCGGCAGGCTCTATGGGAGCAAGGCGGCGCAGACTATGGAAGTCGTCGTGGATTGACAGTCCCACTTTTAATAGCTCATTGTCTTGGAGTATATCAATCAATCCCTGTACAAGTCCGATATGGTTAAGCCGAAAAAGGTAACAAGTAGTGGGAGTGGCTAACTGCATAAGGGATACATTGTGAAGATGACCTTTTTTAAAGGTTGGCCGTGTCTCTGTGTCGAACCCAATGATATGTGATGCCTTCAGGTCGGCAATGGCTTGGTCTATATCCTCAGGTCGATCTATAAGCTTTATAGATCCTGAGAAGGAAGCAGCCGGAAGTTTTGCCAGCTGGTCTTTGGTTATAGTGACTATAGCTTGATTGTCCTGAGGGATGTTCATCGGTTAGAAATGTTAATTCGAATGCAAATTTAACTAAAAATTTAGATATACTGCAAATATTTCTATAATAATCGAACTAAGTAAAGAGCTATTTTCACTTATCCTTATGCTGACAGGCTGGCTATGATAAATAGGAAACTTCCGGCTTAAGCGAACCACCTATACTTTCATTGGCATCTCCAGCCACACCGCATTTTCAAAGTTTATGCTCAGCCATTCGCGAAGATACCTTTTTGTATCGGCACATATAATGGGGTCTTTATCGAAGAAGGGATTATAAATGACACCGAAAAGGGGGATGTTGTAAGTCTTGAGGGTATGAAGTGTGAGGAGGGCATGGTTGATTGAACCTAATTGACCGTTGATGACCACTATTGTCGGGATTTGACGGTCGTGAAGATAGTCAGCAGTTAGGTAGTCTTCGGTAATAGGTACCATCAGACCTCCGGCACCCTCTACTAACACGTGGGCATACTGTTTGGTAAGTGATGCTGTGGCAGAGTCTATCACTGAGAGGTCTGTGGACCTTCCGTCGATTGCTGCCGCAAGATGAGGAGAAGCCGGATAGGTATAAATTATGGGGGCGGTGATGTGGAGGCGGTCAACTGTCTGAAGTTCGATACCCATTATTTCGCGGTGGCGTAATATATCCTCGCTCATATCGAGGTTGCCGGTCTGAATCATTTTCTGGGTTATGACATTTAATCCGGCATTTGCCATTTCGCGTGCCAGCCATCCGGTGGCAATAGATTTGCCCACATCGGTGCCTACACCGGTTATGAAAAGTACAGGAGGGAGAGTTATATCGGATATACTCATAGTAAAAGGCAAAAATACAGGCACTACCGGAGTAATGCCTGTAATTGGTTGATACTGATTGGTTGTGAAATGTGAATTTACCAGGCGAACATCGGATAATCGTTCATCATCTCATTGACTTCACGACGCACGTCAGCAATCACTTTAGGGTCATCGGCATTGGTAAGCACCTTGTCTATAAGCTCGGCAATGGTTTCCATAAGGTCCTCCTTTGCACCGCGTGTGGTGATGGCAGCTGTGCCGAAGCGCAGTCCGGAGGTGAGGAAGGGTGAGCGAGAGTCGTAAGGCACCATATTCTTATTGGCAGTTATGTCTGCCTCAACGAGTACGCGCTCTGCCTTCTTACCGCTCATATTAGGGAATTTAGGACGAAGATCCACCAGCATACTATGGTTGTCGGTGCCGTCGGAGATAATCTTGTAGCCACGTTTGATAAGAGCGTCGGCAAGAGCAGCTGCGTTCTTCTTCACCTGGAGGGCGTATTCTTTCCATTCCGGTTGGAGTGCCTCGCCGAAAGCTACGGCTTTAGCAGCGATGACATGTTCAAGGGGTCCACCCTGCACACCGGGGAACACTGCTGAATCGAGGAGAGCAGACATTTTCTTAACCTCACCTTTAGGTGTCTTCTTACCCCAGGGATTGTCGAAATCCTTGCCCATAAGGATTAAGCCGCCGCGAGGACCGCGGAGTGTCTTGTGGGTGGTTGTGGTGACGATGTGGGCGTGCTTAACCGGATTCTCAAGCAGTCCGGCAGCGATAAGACCTGCTGGATGAGCCATGTCTACCATGAAGATGGCTCCGATTTCGTCAGCAAGCTTACGGATACGGGCATAGTCCCATTCACGGCTGTAGGCACTTGCTCCGGCAATAATCAGTTTGGGTTTCTCAGCACGTGCTTTCTCTTCCATCTCCTCATAGTTTACACGCCCTGTATTGGGATCAACGGTATAGCTGATGGGTTTGAAGTGGAGTCCGGAGAAGTTGACGGGGCTGCCGTGGCTAAGGTGACCGCCATGGCTGAGGTCCATGCCCATAAATGTGTCGCCGGGTTGCAGACAAGCCATAAAGACTGCCATATTTGCCTGAGCGCCGCTATGAGGCTGCACATTCGCCCATTCGGCATCGAAGAGCTTTTTGGCACGTTCGATAGCAAGAGTCTCTGCCTCGTCTACTACTTGGCAGCCGCCATAGTAGCGATGACCGGGATAGCCTTCGGCATATTTATTTGTGAGGCAGGATCCCATGGCACGCATTACCTCGTCGCTTACAAAGTTTTCGCTGGCAATGAGTTCGATTCCGCGACGCTGGCGAAGGTGCTCGCGGTCGATAATCTCGAAGATTTCGTTGTCTCTCTGCATGATGTTGTTAATTTTATAAGAGGAAGTGTCTTCCTTAAAGGAGGCGACACTTCCTCAAGAGTTATGGTTTTAGGGAGGATATCAGCCTCCGAAGTTGTCGTAATGTATAGCTTCCGGTTCGACGCCGAGGTTGAAGAGCATATTGTTGACAGCATTACTCATTGGGCCAGGACCGCACATATAATACTGAATATCTTCAGGCGCCTCGTGATTCTTGAGATAAGTCTCATACATAACCTGATGTACGAATCCGGGGGTATATTTCACACCGGCTGCATCGGCTGCGGGATCGGGACGGTCAAGCGCGAGATGGAAGTGGAAGTTGGGGAATTCCTTCTCAAGCTGAAGGAAGTCGTTCAGATAGAACACCTCGTTGAGAGCACGTGCACCGTAGAAGTAGTGCATTTCACGGTCGCGTGTGTTGAGTGTCTTTGTCATCCACATAATCTGGGCACGTAGCGGAGCCATACCTGCACCGCCACCGACCCAAATCATCTCAGCTTTGGAGTCAACGATAGGATGGAAGTCACCATAAGGACCGCTCATAAGCACCTTGTCGCCAGGTTTCAGGGAGAAGATGTAGGAAGATGCTATACCCGGCGGCACATCCTGGAAGCCGACTTGGGGTTTCGGTTTGAAGGGGGGAGTGGCGATTCTGACAGTAAGCATAAAGCGGTCGCCCTCTTCGGGATAGTTTGCCATTGAGTAGGCACGCACTGTCTCCTCCGTGTTCTTTGCCTTGAGGGTAAAGAGTCCGAATTTCTCCCATGCCGGAAGGTATTCGTCGGTGATGAGCTTCTTATCGATGTCTTTGTCATAATCCATCTCGTATTTAGGAATACGGATCTGTGCGTAGGAACCGGGTATAAAGTTCATATG
>CAMWIF010000285.1 GCA_947174225.1 uncultured Porphyromonadaceae bacterium
CACTCGGACCGTAACATCAGCGCGATCTGAACAATGGTAATCGACAGTAGGAATCTTATTTTATTAAGAATTCAACTATGGAAATGCAAATTTAGCAGTTTTTAAATCTTTTTCAATAATACAAGTGTAATATTTAACATTAATTCACATATTTCATTTCTCAATTATCAAAGGCTCTCCATCTAATCCTACAAGCTGCGACGACTCATGGCTCTTCTTATATTCTTTTACAAAAGCAGCAACCTCATTGAGATTTCCAAACGTTGCGCCTATCACATAGAAATTACCGTCATTTCCCTCCACAGGGAAAGCCTTATATTTTTGCGCCACGAGATCTTCCGTCAGTGCTAAGACGTTGGTGGGCATCTTGAATTTTGCCACTGCCACATTGTATCTCTCTATTACGGGCGGCTCCTCCTTACCCGCATATTTTATAAAGATGTGCTTCACATTGAGAGCCTCACCATCCACATCCATTGTACGCGGAGCATCCAGGCGTTTAAGCCCAGTTGCCGGGAGAGCCATATCCGGATCCGGGGCTGCCTCCGCTTTCTTCTTATTCTGAGCTGCCTGATAGGCTGCCTGATAATTCTTCTCTGTGGGTTTACAACCTACTACCAGCAATCCCACTGCTGCAATACAAACAATTCGCTTTACTCTCATATCTCTATATATGTGCAAAAGGGCACGATATACTTACCGTGCCCTTCATATAATTTAATCAATTTTTTGTTATTAATCACTTCTATAATCCCTGCATCGAAAGCAGGCTTAACATTCTTTTATGCCAAGAGAGCTTAGTCTACCTGAATCACGAGGAACGGAGTCATACTCCAGAACTCCTTAGGATTGGTGATCTTGATGGTCTTGGTCTTGTCCTCATTCTCTTCGATCACGTAGGAATCTTCCGGCATATTAGTCCAGATCTTAACCTTCTTGGAACCGGTGGGAATCACTGAAAGTGTACGCTTGTCAGCCTTGGTGAAATAAGACTCATTGAAATTACCTTTAAGCACCTTGGTCTGACCGAGGAACTTCTTCTCAAGGAGATCGTTCTTCTTCAACTCCTTATTAGTGCCGATGGCATAGTATACAGTGTTGGCTTCATTTTCAATAGCTGTAGCCTCAGCCTGTGCTTTCTCCTTAGCTTCCTGTTCCGCTACAAGCTCCACGGCTGTCTGAGCCACGTGGGCATTAAGCGTCTCTATCTCTGCCTTCGCAGAGCTGAGGTCACTCTCAAGCTGAGTTATCTTCTCATCCTGAGCAGAGATGCGGCTCTTAAGCTGGTCGATTGTCTTTAGAAGCACACTGTTCTGGTTGTCGCTCTTCTTCAGACGAGCTTCCATATCGGCGAGAAGCTTACGATTTGACTCAAGACGAGCCTTGATATTAGCAAGATTCTGGCGTATCTCAGCACGGCGGTCAACCGATTCTCCGGCACCCATATTGTAGAGTAAACCCTCCTGCATATTGATAGAATCAAGACCCGTATAAATGTCGCCCATAAGAAGCATCAGCGAGTCGTTGAAACTGCTTGCCTCAGCATATTCCGCTGAAAGTTCCGCTATTCTTGCTGAATCCTCAGCGATTTTCTGATTGTTGCCTGAGCAGGAAGCGAGCATCAGCGCTCCGATTCCCATAAGGATAAAACTCTTCTTCATAATATCTGTCGTTTTTTATAGTTTCTACAGTTTAAAGTGATTGTCTATTAATCATCGATTTCCTCTATATCCTCATATGCGTCAGTGGAATGGTCAGAACCATCTTTACACACCTCCTTAGGATCGAAACCTTTGATTACGATAACAATCTCTCCCTTTGCTTGGTTCACCGTAAAAAACTTTTCAAGATCACCGAGAGTAGCCCTATGGAATGTTTCGTGCAATTTTGAAATCTCCCTGCACACACAAGCCTCTCTATCTGCCCCAAACGCCTCTGCCAACTGTCGCAAAGTCCTCCCGAGTCGCTTCGGCGACTCGTAGATCACCACTGTACGCGGGTCGGAAGCCAGAGCGGCAAGACGTGTAGCCCTACCC
The DNA here is from genome assembly GCA_947174225.1 of uncultured Porphyromonadaceae bacterium. Lineage (GTDB taxonomy): Bacteria > Bacteroidota > Bacteroidia > Bacteroidales > Muribaculaceae > Lepagella. The sequence goes on from CAMWIF010000285.1 coordinate 2,037, forward strand.
TTCTTTGGCGGAAGGAATCCTTCAAACACAAAACGGTCGCAAGGCAGCCCCGAAGCCACAAGGGCAGGCACGAAAGCCGTGGCACCCGGCAGACATTCTACATCTGCCCCAACTCTCCTACATTCACGGCTTAACATAAAACCGGGATCGGATATGCCCGGTGTGCCCGCATCCGATATGAGAGCTATTTTCTCACCACCTAAGACACGCTCGGCTATTTTCGGAGCCTCCTCATGCTCATTGAATTTATGATGACTCCGCATGGGGGTATGGATGTCGAAATGTTTCAGCAAGACCCCCGATGTACGTGTGTCTTCAGCAAGTATCAAGTCCGCATCCTTCAGAACCTGCACAGCCCTGAAAGTCATATCATCAAGATTGCCTACCGGAGTAGGGACTATATACAAACGCCCACTCATTTCATTTGAAATAGTTTTTCAATATTTCAAGGAAATCTATCACATCGGGCGACTTCTCATCCCACTGCAAGTCATTAAGGAAGTAGTCTTCTGCCTCGTCGTAGCCCTCCATAGACGCCACACGCGACAAGGTGGTATTGAAATCGTTATCCGACCCGTGGAAAAGCTCTCGCTTGAATCTGTAGCGATCATTGATGCTGAACACCAACCGCCCTCTCGGCTCTGTGTATTCCTGAAATTTGTAGCTATCCTGATTTGTTTTCGGTTCCGGTGTTACTTCTGGTTCCGAAGTTGTTTTTGGTTCCGGTGTCACTTCCCGCTCAGGTTCGGATGCAGACTCCTCCACAAGTTCCGATTCAGGCTCCGGCACTGATTGAAAAATCGAGAGAACGGGGGCTGCCTCTGTTTCCTCTTCGGCAACCTCATATTCATCAGTAGCGTCATATTCATCATCAGCAGCATATTCATCGGTAGCATCGGTATATACCTGTGTCGTGACATCCGGCTCAGAAGGTTCCGGTGTTTCAGTAGCAGGGCTTTCCTCAGCCGTGGCCTTCTCGGCATGAGCCATAAGCTCACGGCTCTTACGCCTGATAAGCTCCGGAAGCATTGCAGGCTCGTCATCACGTGTTATAGCCAAATGCACCAAACCCTCCAACTCATATATGCTGTCGAGCAATGTGTTCAGTTTCTCTTTCCTCATAATCTCAGTCTCTTTATATTTCATTAATAATCCTCCACTACGACCTCCACTTCCTCTACCACGGGCTCCACGACCTCTTCCGAATCCACTTCCGTAGTTTCTGCTTCATCCGCGACAATTTCCGTGGGTTCTTCCACATTCTCTTCCCTACCTGCGGGCATAGGCTCAGTGAAAATATCAAGAAGCATCTTCTGGGCAGCTTTTTTAGCACGGTCACGGCTGCCGGTTATGTCGTTCATAATGATAACCACTGTATGCGTGGGGGCATAATTATCGTCGAGCAGATAACCTGCGTAGCATTGTATGCCCTTCATACTTCCTGTCTTCATAGCAATGTAGCTGTCGAGCGGAGTTTCGGCAAGGAAACTTTTCAACGTCCCCTCCTGTCCTGCCAGCGGAAAGAAAGATGCGTAGACCTCATTATCTGCCATTGAGGAGAGCATTGCGGTCATAAAGTCAGCCGTGACGCGGTTGTTACGAGAAAGCCCTGAGCCGTCGATAATAGTAACCCCGTCAAGAGGCATCTGCCTTTTCTTCCACATGGAATATTCCTTCGACGCGGCATCCTCGGTGGAACCGTCTCCCAAGTTAAGCTTACCATACGTGCGGAGCATAGATTCGGCGAAAAGATTGTCGCTGCGCATCATACAACTGCGCATTATCTCATCTATGGTAGGCGACAGATGCACGAAAACAGCTTTACGCTCCCCTTCGCCAAGGTCTTTGCCATCCACACTTATGCCAGACTTCCCCAAAGAACTTTTTAGGCGTGACAGAAAAATGCCCTTTGGATTTTCCACTGACCGGCGACCTGAGGCATTGTTTTCGAA
>CAMWIF010000286.1 GCA_947174225.1 uncultured Porphyromonadaceae bacterium
CGGAGCAGTCCACGGGCTATGGCTATGCGTTGTGCCTGCCCTTCGCTGAGGCCGTCGCCGTGCTCTCCGCATACGGTGTCGAGACCGTTGGGGAGGTTATGCACGAAGTCAGCAGCGGCTGTGTGAAGCGCATACCACATCTCCTCTTCTGTAGCATCGGGATTACCTAAGAGAAGGTTCTTGCGGATTGTGCCACTCAAAAGGCTGTTACCCTGAGGCACGTAGACAATCTGGCTCCGAGTTGATTTAGAGACAGGCAGGGGTATACGCTTATCGTTTTCCATACGGAAAAGTTCTATGTCGCCCTCTTCCGGTTTGACAAGTGCCAAGATAAGGCGTAGAAGTGTGCTTTTTCCGGCGCCGGTCTCACCCATAATGGCAGTATGACTGCCGGGGAGAAAGGTATAGTTGAAACGATTGAATATCGGTTGCTCTTTCCCTTTGTAGCCGAAGGTGATATTACTCAGGGTGATTCCTGCGGGCTGCGGAGTTTCGGTTTGTTCGGAATCGGTTAGTTCCTCCTCTACGGGCATTTGCTCAATCGTGTGTATACGCGAGAATGAGGTGTGCGATTGTATCAGTCCGGGGAGAAGTCGGGCTAATTCCGCAAGAGGACGCTGTATCTGTCCGGCGAGCTGGAGATAGGCGGTCATAAGTCCGTATGACACGGTGCCGTTTCTCAGTCCGATAACGCCCCAGAGGAATGCTGCCAAATAGCCTGACTGGAATCCGGTAAATACGGCGGTGCGGGAGTAGACAGTTATTTTTGTCCTTTTTCGGATTACGTCTAAGCGTGAGCTGTTTAGGGCTGAGATAGCTTCGAGGGTACGTCTCGTCTGCTGGCAGGTCAGAAGGAGCACTCTATGTTGTAGACTTTCCTGCATATTTTCCTGAACGTGGCTTTCGATTTCGCGGATGCGATGTGTAAGCCGTTGCACCTTTTTGAAGAATATCTTTCCGGCAAACATAAACACGGGTAAGACGAGGATAAGCACCAAGGCAAGGGAGGGGCTGAAATGCCATAGGAAAAGGAATGCTCCGATGAGCTGGAAGAGGGCTATTATGATTATCGGGAAGGTTTTGCATAGACATTCGGCAGCCACACGTATGTCTTCGGTGAGGCGTGACATCATATCGCCGGAGTGGAAAGATTCGCGCCCGTCCCAGGTTGAGTTGAGCACACGGCTGAATAGACGTTCCTGGAGGGTGTTGCGCATCTCGGCTTCGGAAAGCTCAGTATTGCGACTCCCTACTGCCGAACAGATTAACTCAATTATTACTGCTCCGATAAGCCCGGCTATACATAGCGCGAGATTACCCTCGGCACGGCCTGTGGCTATGTCGACGGCGTTTTTGCTCAGTGCGACGAAGACCAAGCCTATAGCGACACGGATGATGCCGGATACCGCGCTGATTGTAATGCGTCCGCGGAATCCGTGAGTAAGATTTATTATGTATTTGATCATTTATCTTTGATTCTTTCTTAATTTTGATTGTATGGGGAATTTATGACAGATAGAGTATATGACAAGATTGTGCTTCCCTCTTCAATCTACTTCCAAAATCTCCAAGAGGCTTGTGATAAGAAAGAATCAGAGACGAAGGATATGGACACAGATACCTTTTAGACCATTACAGAGGGTGCGGGTATATGTGTTCAGGATTCTCCACGGGTCAATTGAAAGGTGCGGAAGCATTTTGTTGTTTAGCTGACGGAAAGCATTTGTTTTCCGATGCCAATAGCCTTTCGGACAAGGTTTGACAGAGGCTCTGCATCTTCCGAAATTTCCCTCTTTTAGGATGAAAGAGAGGATTTTTTCAGATTTTTTATTGTATTTGGGCGAGTAAAGAGGACACTCATATTCCGGTAATGCCAAGTATTGAACGGCTATGGGAGTGAATGCTTGCCACGGCTTAAGAAGCTGAAATTCTTTTAGACGAGCTTCCAATTCGTCGTGATCTATAGAGCGTGAGTGGGTGTGAAGGAGCATCACCCAGTCGCAGACTTGGCGTAGACCTATACCACCGTTTATGAAGTGATGATATAGGTGTAGGAATACGAAAATCACATCGAATATAGGTGTGGGAAGAATAATTTCCTCTTTATCGATTTTGATTTTTCGTTGGCTATTAAGAATTTGGGTGGTAGACCATTCCCGGAATTTCTGATTCGCTCTGGGAGTGGGCAGTATTCCGGCAAGACGGTGTAGCTCAATGCGTATTCCTTTAAGAGAACAGCCGTAATGCTTCGATTTAGGTATGAATTCTTCGGTGGATTGCCAACCGAATTTTTTGGTAGCCTCGTATGCCTTACGGTAGTTTGCCTCACCGATGTAGAGATCGATGTCGCCACATTGACGCAGGGTTGAGGTGGGATAAGTACGGGCATATGCCTGGCCTTTGAGAAGGACAGTCGGGATATTTGCCTCTTTGAGAAGATGTGTAGCTTCGGCTACGCAGCTATCGAGGAGGAGGTGTGTACGTCGGTTCCTTTCGATGAAGGAGTATGCCTTATACTGCCATTCCTTGGGAGGGAGGAGTGGCGGAGGAAGTGTTAAGGCAGATGTGATGGCTAATACGGCTACGGTTTGCTGCAACGCCATTGTTGTGATGGCGTCCCAGTTTATGTATGAGTCGGTTGTAAGGGCATCTGTGAATGGGCGGGTGTCAATGGGTGTTTGCCATAGGGATGCTCTGACAAGGGAAAGCAACTGCTGAGTAGTGGAGGTAGAGATAATCGTTTCTTTCATCATTTATAAGACTATCTCCGATAGATTTGGTTTATTTTGGTTAGTGGAATGAAGACATATTTTCACCTTGCGACAAACCTCCTTGCGGCTGGGGAAGATTTGAGGAAAGGCTGGGGAAGATGTGGGAAGGGTGGATTTCGTGAGGGATTTGGAAAGATAAGAGGGTTAGGGGATTATGATTCCGGCTTTTAGCCAGATGGCTATGAGTTCTTCTGCATCTTTACGGGCGGTTGCTTCTTCGACATCGTAACGTGTTGTTAAGAGGTGAGTTATGGTTTTGAGGTCAAAGTCGGGGAAAGATTCGTTTTGAGGATCAGGGAGGGATTCCCAGATGTAGGCAGCGGGGGCGTTTAGGGATACGAGACGGTCGAAGTCGATTAGATCGAGGCTTTCTGCTATTATTATGGACTCTGTGCCAAGTTGGCGTAGTACTAATCCTTTTGTCTTTTTCATATTTGTGTTTTTTTGATTTTGTGGTAGAGGCGGCGAAGAGGGAGGAGGTTATGCCATAGGAGGGCTAAGAGGCGTGAGGAGGGGGTGGATAGATTGTGTTTTTTGCCGTTGTGGATAATGGCGTTGACAGTGCCGTAGATGTTGGTTTTGTCGCATTTTTCTTGTTGGTAGAGGTTGTTGTCACCTGCAAGGATGACGATATTTGTGTTTATCTTGACGATTCGGTGGACGATGTAGGAGCCGTTTTCTGTCTTTGCTAATACTATATCTCCTTTTCGGAAGGAGGTGGGAGGTGATAGAAGGAGCGTGTCGATGTCGCCACGTATGAATGGTCGCATACTATTGCCTTTTGCCCGGAGTTTGACGGTCTTTCCCTGGGCAAGCAGTTGACAGACCTCTTTGAGGAGGATGTAATTTGGTAGTATGTGTGTTTGGGAGATAGACATAGCGGTTTGAAGACGGCTTTATATTTATGCTTGGAGAGTAGTTTTACAGAGGTGGGCGGCTCCTTTGTTTGGAAGACATTCAAAGTAGTAGAGCTTAGTGTGTTGGAGGAGTTGGATGAGGGTGTTGTGGACTGCTTCTGACATTTCGTGGTTCCATTTCATATGGGAGCAGGAGGGGAGGAGTGCGGCGTATGCTTTGAGAGGGGAGAGTTGGGTTATGCGGTTGAATGGTGCTTGACTGAGGCCTGCGATGCATCCTATAGGAATTTTGCGTTTTAGATAGCAGGGCGTTTAGCCACTCCAGGGTGAGCCGTAAAAGAAGCATTGTC
>CAMWIF010000287.1 GCA_947174225.1 uncultured Porphyromonadaceae bacterium
CCATATAAACCCTCTGTTTCTTTATATCTTTTCCATCCTCTTTCGAGCCATCGTTGGGTAAGCCCTAATGATTTCTTGGCATAGTCGTAATCTGCGGTGCCGGGAGGACATTCGTCGAGAGCCATCATTATGTCGGCTCCTATCACTCTTTCAATGTCTACAACTCCCTCCGGAGTGAAAAGATGTTTGGAGCCGTCGATATGACTGCGGAAATATGCTCCCTCTTCCTTGAGCTTACGGTTGGCTGATAGGGAAAACACCTGAAAACCGCCCGAATCAGTAAGTATAGGGCGTTCCCAGCCGTTGAATTTGTGCAGACCTCCGGCACCACGAATAATATCGAGTCCGGGACGCAGGTAGAGGTGATATGTGTTGCCAAGGATTATTTTGGCATCAATGTCGTCGCGCAGTTCACGCTGATGTATTCCTTTCACACTACCCACTGTGCCCACAGGCATAAAGATGGGAGTTGGTATCTTTCCGTGATCGGTTGTGATTTCGCCTGCTCTTGCGGCGGTATCGGGGGCTGTGGCTTCTATCTTAAAATCCATTCTTATTGAAATCGATGGGCACCGCTTCCTTACTTTATTATCCGAGAAGAAAGGTAAGGAGGTGCGGAGGTTTCATAATGCAAAGTTAGTGTAAACCTCTCAAATGAGCAAAAAAAGCACATCAAATTCCCTTTTTTGGTTTGCATAGCCTGATAAAAATTATTAACTTTACAATCCGCTCCTACGTGGTGCTCCTCTTGGAAAGCCACATTATGAAACGGAGTGGAATATAGAATAACTAAGCTCTTGTGACTATGAAAATAGCAGTTGCCGGCACCGGCTATGTGGGATTGAGTATCGCCACTCTACTTGCTCAACATAATGAAGTTGTGGCTGTGGATGTGATTCCGGAAAAAGTAGAGATGATAAATCGTCGCTGCTCTCCCATACAAGATGAGTATATTGAGAAGTATCTTAAGGAAAAGAATCTGAATCTTAAAGCCACCACAGACGGTGAGGCTGCCTATAAAGATGCGGATTTCATTGTTATTGCCACGCCTACGAATTACGATCCAGTCACCAACTATTTTGATACGCATAACATTGAGGATGTGATTGACCTTGCGCTTTCGGTAAATCCTGATGCTGTATTGGTGATTAAATCTACCATACCGGTGGGTTATTGCCGATCTCTTTATATAAAGTATGCTGCAAAGGGTATTGAGAAACTCAACCTTCTCTTCTTCCCGGAATTTTTGCGTGAGAGCAAGGCATTATATGACAATTTGTACCCTTCCCGCATAATTGCAGGAATACCAAAGATTATTCCCAACCCACGATTTGAGGAGGAGAATAAGGCAATATGTAAGCTCACGAATGTGGAACGTATGAGTGAAGCTGCTCACGTATTTGCCGGACTTCTCCAGCAGGGTGCTATCAAGGAGGATATTGATACGCTTTATATGGGTATGAAAGAGGCGGAAGCGGTTAAGCTCTTTGCCAACACATATTTGGCGCTGCGTGTAAGCTATTTTAATGAACTCGATACCTATGCCGAGGTGAAGGGCTTGGATGCGAAAGCTATCATCGAAGGTATTGGACTTGATCCGCGCATAGGTACACATTATAATAATCCGAGTTTCGGTTACGGTGGTTACTGTCTGCCTAAGGATACCAAACAATTACTTGCCAACTATGCTGATGTGCCTCAGAATATGATGTCGGCTATTGTGGAGAGCAACCGTACACGTAAGGACTTCATAGCCGATCAGGTTCTGAAGAAAGCGGGATGGTATAATTACAGTGAGATGAACACATTCGGTCCTGCACAAGAGAAGGAATGTGTGATAGGTGTCTACCGACTCACAATGAAGTCTAACTCCGATAATTTCCGTCAGTCATCAATTCAGGGAGTGATGAAGCGTATAAAGGCAAAGGGTGCTACGGTAATCATTTATGAACCTACCTTGCCCGACGGCTCCACATTCTTCGGCTCCAAGGTGGTAAATGATCTTGAGAAATTCAAGCGTCTCTCACAGGCTATCTTAGCAAACCGCACTGCTCCCGAACTCATCGATGTGAAAGAGAAGGTGTATACCCGTGACTTGTTCTCTCGCGACTAAGACATCTCATCCAATTCTTTGAACAGAGCTGAATCGTAAATACTAATTGGTTGAGAGGAATGAAAGTCAATGCATTGGAATGTTTCCGGTATAGCTGACAGACTGTAGATTCCTTTTCTTTCAGGGTTTTGGATTATGAATCTATTGACATCGTAGATTTTCTCGCTATGCTTGCTGATGACACGTTTTATCACCGCAAGCATAGGGAGACGTATGTCGGCTCGTGAAATATCGGGGGCATTATCCTCCTCACCTCCGAAAGCAGCATATATTTTGGCATATTTCTTCTGGAGAAGTTCCATACGACGATTGAATTTCGCCATCTGTTTTGCATGGGTCGGGGGTGTGAAGTTGATTCCACCATTTTGGATCACGTTGCCATCTTCGTTCAGAAAAGCGTCGTGTCCTGCCTCGTATATGAAGAGGGTATAGAGGGCTTTCTCCTTACGGTGTATTCCTGAGAGAGTGATGTCGATTTCAGGGAAAGATATTTTGCCGTGGATGAGGTCAACCAGAAGATGGCACTCTATAGATTTTTGCAAGAGTAATATCTCGAAGATCTGTCTGTAGAAGCCGTTGTAGAGGAAGCTCCCTTTTTCATCCTTCTTATGGGAAACGATCATACGGTCACTGCCATTGTAGGTGAGAAACATATCGGCGATATTTTGGACGGTGGCGAGAACATCGGCTGACAGCTCGACTCTTAGGAAGTTGGTGAAGACCTCATTGCCAACTTTCGACTGGCTTACTCTCATAAGGAGAGCAGGAGGAGTATCAGCAAGTGCTGTGAAACCTAGTTTATGGTGAAGCTGCTCAACGCAGAAAGTATCGGTCTTAAAGAGCTTTATCTTTGTTAGCAAACCTGCCACAGCCTGCTCGGAAAGGGATGGTGAGAGCATAGACACTACATCCATAAGTAGATTTTTGGGTGTGGTAATATAGTGATGGAGGATGTGTGGGAGGTAGACGAATTCCAAGCCGCATAGCTTCAATTCTCTTGAAATTGCTCTCAGTTCTTTTTGGATTGCGAAATTGATTTCTTTATCGTGATGCGATTCTATATAGATAACCTGACGCTCGTCAAACCAAGGCTCTTCGATTACTGTGGATATGATGTCACATTCAGGTGCCTGTACTCCTAAACATAAGGATAATGCGAGTAAAAGCAATGCCTCCTCACGCGCACAGAAGGCATCGCTCATTGTCATCTTTTCAAATTCCTGAAGCAATTCAGTCACGGCTGACGGTTCCATCTCCTTGAGAATATTGATAGCTCGGCTCAAGGTTAAGCCATATGCCTCAACCTCGTCTTTTCGTGATATTGAATACTGATTCTTCAGTTCACGATACAGATCCATTTCCCGACTGTCGATCACTTTGTCGGCCTTTATGAGATCTATAAGTATTCTTGCCACGGCGGCGCGTTCAATTGCTCTCATAGGTGTTACTTTTCGAGTTATTCCCACATCTAGAAAAGTGTGAGATCGGAACATAAAAGAACTTCATTATGCTACTAAAACGCACAGTCATATGTGTGAATTGTGGGAGCAATAAATTTTTATAAGCAACTGCAAATTTAAAGTTATTGAGGGATATAAGACGTGGTTGGATCGGCACACGGAGGCAAGTCTTTCCGTGTGCCGATCGTGGTCGAAGCCATGTGTTCTTCGAGCCGGATAACAGTTAGTGGTTGTATGGCTCAATTATTTTCCAAAGATTGATTTGATCACTGCTTTACCGATTTTACGTTCGAGACCGGCTTTTGTAGTAGGTATGCCGGTTTTTCGGGCAAATTGCTGTTTAGCTTGGGTAACGCCTAAGGCACGTTTCCAA
>CAMWIF010000288.1 GCA_947174225.1 uncultured Porphyromonadaceae bacterium
CCACATCCAATTGAGGGTATTAGTCAATAAAAGGAATACAAGATTGACCAATTTTACATTACCTAACCTATGCAATATAATATAGAAAACCATTTAACTGATTATGGATAATCGGTTAAATGGTCAAGAGCGGAGAGAACGAGATTCGAACTCGTGGATAGGATTGCTCCCATCGTCGGTTTAGCAAACCGGTGGTTTCAGCCACTCACCCATCTCTCCAATGGTTCTCAGATTACACCTTTCAACTTCCATATTAAAATTCTGAATAAAAGAATTCTAATATATCAGAATCAGCCTCATCTGATCAATATGTCTTTGCTTGCAGTTTTTTGTTCCTTCAAGCGACTGCAAAGTTAGACATTTATTTTTTATCTACCAACTTTTTTCACGAAAAAATTCAAAATTCCTCAAATTTTTAGCTTTATCCATTTATTTACAAACCTTTTTTCACTTTTTTCCCACCTCTTAGCGTTTCTTTCAACCTTTTTACTTAAATTTGGGAAATAATTCAATGAAATACGTCTGACATACTCTCCTTGTGAGAAGTGGAAGACTTTAACCCAATTAACGATAATACTGTGTGAAATGAAATATAACCGTATTCTTCTTAAACTCTCCGGTGAGTCGCTGATGGGCAAACAGGGCTACGGAATCGATTCCGACCGCCTTAACTCATATGCCTTGCAGATTCAGAACGCTGTCAACAACGGTGTACAGGTAGGAATCGTTATCGGCGGCGGCAACATCTTCCGTGGTCTCTCAGGAGCTGCCAAAGGATTCGACCGTGTGAAGGGTGACCAAATGGGTATGCTCGCCACCGTTATCAACTCCCTTGCTCTCAGCTCTGCCCTCGAAGCTATTGGACAACCGGTAAAAGTATTCACTGCCATACCGATGTTCCCCATAGGTTATCCCTTCTCTAAATGGGAGGTAATCAAAGCCTTGAAAGAGGGGTCTGTAGCTATTATGAGCTGCGGCACAGGTTCACCTTATTTCACCACTGACACCGGTTCTGCTCTACGTGCCATTGAAATCGAGGCTGACGTTATGTTGAAAGGTACACGTGTTGACGGTGTATATACTGCCGACCCTGAGAAAGATCCTGATGCAAAGAAATTCGATCATATCACCTATGAGGAGGTCATAGCCCATAATCTTAAAGTGATGGACATCACAGCAACTGCCCTCTGCAAAGAGAACCATATGCCCATCTACGTCTTTAATATGGACAAGGAAGGAAACCTTGCGAAGATGCTCGAAGGTGAAAATGTGGGAACCCTCGTAGACTGAGACTTGGAAATCCGCTCATATCCATAGCCTCAACGACCGTAAAGAATCATTTTAAAAACTAAATACCACTGTAAAATGGAAGTTAAAGAATATCTCGACAATGCGAAAGATAATATGGAGCTCGCCGTTGAATATCTCGACGACACTCTTTCGCACATCCGTGCCGGAAAGGCATCACCTCGTCTGCTCGACGGCATCCGCGTAAACTACTACGGATCTACAGTGCCCATTTCGAATGTAGCAAATGTGTCTGTACCCGATGCTCGCACAATCGCCATCACTCCTTGGGAAAAACCGATGATTAAGGAGATTGAAAAAGCCATCATCAACTCAGAACTCGGCGTTACACCCGAAAACAATGGTGAAGTGATTCGTCTTGCCATTCCGCCGCTTACCGAGGATCGTCGTAAGCAGCTTGTGAAACAGAGCAAGGCTGAGGCTGAGAATGCAAAGGTATCTGTGCGCAACGCTCGTCGTGAGGCTATCGACGGTCTCAAGAAAGAGATCAAGAAGGGTCTCAGCGAAGACACCGAGAAGGACGCTGAAAACGATGTTCAGAAGCTCCACGACAAATATATGAAGAAAATCGACGAGATTTTCGCCGCTAAGGAGAAAGAGATCCTCACCGTCTGATACCTCTCCATCATATTAAAATAATATTTCTAATCCTGCATTTTTATTTTAAAGCAGAGATAAAGGAGAAAACTCAAAAGTAAAGGAGTCACGGTATTAGCTATGACTCCTTTACTTTTCTAATTCGATTTACCTTTGCAGCAGTCTATTTTTCCATAATAAATTATCTAAATCATTTAGTATAGATTATCCGGATCATTTTATCAGTCACATAAGTGACTGCACCATCTGCCACATTGCTATCCCTGCGCTTACCGAGACATTGAGAGAGTGCTTCACACCCCCCTGCGGAATCTCAAGCACCACATCCGCAATGTCTACTATACGCTGGTCAACACCGCTCACCTCATTGCCAACTACGAGTAGGTACTTCTCTCCTTTCTCACAACGGAAATCCTGAAGCATAGTACTGTTGTGGGTCTGCTCTAACACGCACACTTTCCAACCCTCCTCACGCATCCTGAGAGCCTCACTGAAGGCATCATCCACGTGGCGCCAAGCCACACTATCCTCAGCCCCCAAAGCAGTCTTGGAAATTTCAGGATGGGGTGGTACACCGGTTATCCCTGCCATTATCATCTCAGCTATCAGAAAGGCATCAGCAGTGCGTAGCATAGCCCCGACATTATACATTGACCGTACGTTGTCAGCCATCAGGGCTATCGGCAACTTCTCCATCTCCCGATACTCCCCTAGGCTGCAATTGGTGAGTTCAAATATATTTTTCTTCGTTCGCTCCATATGCCATCACTCCGACATCTCAAGCATCCTCTTTATCGGACGCACCGCCTTTGCCGCGATTTCGGGGTCAACCACTATCTCATATTTATTGTCGCGCAACGCCTCATAAACCTTCCGGAGCGTATTTAGCTTCATATAGTCGCACTCGTTACACTGGCACTCCGCATCCTCCGCCGGAGCAGCGAGGAATGTCTTGCCGGGGCACTTGCGACGCATCTCGAAGAGGATGCCGCTTTCGGTCACCACAATGTATTCCTGCGCATCATCCTTGGTAGCGAAATCGAGCAGGGCAGCGGTGGAGCCTACCTTGTCGGCTATGAGCTGGAGCGGTCGGCGGCACTCCGGATGCACGAGCACCTTGGCTCCGGGGTGCTCCCGTTTCATCTCCGCGATACGGTCGAGTGAGAAGCGGTCGTGTACGTGGCAAGCGCCGTTCCAGAGGGTCATAAAGCGCCCTGTTACACTGTTCAGATATTCGCCGAGATTACGGTCGGGACCGAAAATTATCTTCTCGTCAGCCGGAAGTTTCTCCACAATTTTACGTGCATTGCCTGAGGTCACCACGATGTCGGTATGTGCCTTCACGGCTGCCGAAGTGTTGACGTAACTTATCACCGTATGGTCGGGATGAGCGGCGACGAAGCGGGCAAATTCCTCCGGATCGCAGCTATCTGCCAATGAGCAGCCGGCTTCAGGATCGGGCACAAGCACTGTCTTATCGGGGCACAAAATCTTTGCAGTCTCTCCCATGAAATGCACACCGCACATTAAAATGACGTCGGCATCTGTCTTTGCCGCCTGGCGTGCGAGAGCGAGTGAGTCGCCGATGAAATCGGCTATCTCCTGAATCTCGTCGCGCTGATAATAGTGGGCCATAATGAGTGCGTTCTTCTCCTTTTTTAGCCGTTGGATCTCATCGCGGAGATTTGTGGCTTCGTTGTTGGCTCCATCTGTTTTCATTTGTTTTTGTTTTTATAAATATCTATAATTTTAAAATAATAAATCAACAACAATAAAGGCTGTCAATAACGACAAATAACTTTCCCTTCTAAAATTTGGAAATATGAGTTATTGATATTCCAAGGATGTTTATTGTCACATTATCTACATATGCCATGGTTGATTTTCAGTTTTGTGTGTGGGTTATCTACACGCTGTTAATAATTGCAAAGTTAATAAATTTTCATCATCGAAGAGATAGAAATCTGTAGAAAACCCCCCTTTTTTATGTAAACGAAGATGCCGATAACTTTCGCTTGATTTATGCCCGG
>CAMWIF010000289.1 GCA_947174225.1 uncultured Porphyromonadaceae bacterium
CTATAGTGGAGCAGGTCAAAGAACAACTAAAAGGTGAGGTAGAGATCTGTCAACTTGACATTGATCAGAATGATGAAGTTGCTGATGAAGTCGAAGTCACATCGGTGCCTACATTCCTCCTATATAAGGATGGCAAGGAGATATGGCGTCAAAGCGGAGAGATGACAGCTCAAGCACTTCTGTCAAAAATCCAGTCTGCGCTATAAATCAAATTTATATAACGGTATAAGAGAAAAATGAGGAGAAACCTACTACGGTTCACTCCTCATTTTTTGAGTATAAGAATAAAGTATTCTGAGTAAGCAATGATGAAAATTTCACTTTGACGAAATCAGTAGGAAGGGGGAAGCTCGTTTGGCATATCAGCTTCTTCTGTTTCTTTTGCCAATGTGCTTTCCTCGGTCTTCAGTCCGTGACGCAACCAGGCACCGCTTATAAGGCGCCAGAGGAAGATGCCACCTCTAAAACAAAGTTCAATACACATAGCAAGCCATACACCGTCCAACCCCATTGACCCTACCATCAAGGCTGCTAAAGGAACTCTCACAAGCCATATGCTCGAAAAATTCATAACCGCAGGCCAAACAGTGTCACCGACACCGACCATCACACCATATGCCACGATTGAAGCTGCAAACATAGGCTCAGCCCACGCCTCAATTCGCAAAGCAGAGCTGCCAAGATCCTGAATATCCTTTACGGGTGACAGCAGTTCCATAACATAGGGTGCTCCAATCCAAAGCACAACCCCCATCACCGACATAGCTACCATACCCAAGCCCACTGTGAGATAACCGAACTCCTTTGCCAAGTCTTTTCTCTTGGCTCCATAGCTTTGACCGGTAAGGGTAGTCGCAGCGTCAGCTATACCATATCCCGGCATATAACACAAAGCTTCCGCAGTCACGGCAAATGAATTAGCTGCGATTGCCATTACTCCAAGCGGAGCGACAATCACCGTAATCATTATCTGTGCCCCACAAATCACAGCATGTTCCAAAGTCATAGGAGCTGCCACTCGCACTGCGTTGCTCATAACTTGCTTGGTGGGCTTAAAAGATCCTTTCTCACCTTTGAAAGCAAGTCCGGGCTGCTTACAGCAAGCATACCACATAATGGCTGCCGCCGTGACTACTTCTGCCGCCACCGTGCCTAAGGCTGCACCTAACACGCCCAATCCGGCACCCGGCATTGTGAAACCGATTCCTGCTACGGATACATCTCTTGTTGGGAAAATGAGGAGCATGTTGAAAAACACATCGAGCACACACATCATTACGTTAAGGCTACCGGGCACAACCATATTACCGGAAGCTCTCAAGGCTCCGCTGCCAAGATAATTAAGGGTGAGAAGTGGTAAGGCTCCTACGAAAACAGCGAAGTAGATAGTGGCTTTACCACACACCTCCCCTTCTCCACCGAGCCAATGAGGAAGCGGCGAGGCTATTGCCAAACCAACCATAGAGGAAAATACTCCGAATAGAAACGACATTAAAATGCCCTGGCGGAAAATCTTACGCGCTGTTGTCGGATCAGAGGCTCCAATACGGTGAGCAATCTGAACCGAAAAACCGGTAGTGGCGGCGGAACATATACCCCAGAAAAGCCAAAGACTGGTTGACACTAAACCTACGGCTGCGGAGTCATCAGCTCCGAGCCTACCGACCATAGCCGCATCTATGTATTGCATCAAGATGCTCGATAGCTGCGCCATTATGGCTGGCCACGACAATTTTGCAGTCAGAAGCAGACGCTGACGAAATGATAAGGGCTTTCCCGATTGAATAAGTTCTATCATCTCTTATTTCTTAACCTTCATTTTTACTTTATCGGTCAAGTCATTCAACGCTGCGATGCTCTTTTATCCATTTGATTACACGACGCAGACCCTCAGCTAATCTCTCCCTCGGGCAAGCTATATTGATACGTATGTAGCCGTCTGTGCCATACATATCGCCACAGTTCACCCAGACCTTAGCCTCCTTCAGTATCTCTTCCTCTATCTCAGTAGAGTTAAGATGTAAAGATGTCACATCTATCCACGGCAGATAGGTAGCCTCCAACTTTGTGACAGGACATTCAGGCAATTCCTTATGGAAGAGGTCAAAAAGCATCGTATAGTTCTCTGACAGGTATTCCCTCAAAGCATCAAGCCATTCTTTACCTTCTTCGGAATATGAGGCAATGAGTGCTACCGGACCAAACGGATTAACATCGCACACCTCATTTATATTAATTGCTTTGTCAACACGTGCCCTTATTTCACTGTTGGGACATACGATGTTGGCAATCTGAAGTCCTGCCGTGTTAAAAGCTTTCGAAGGGCTGAGGCATACAATGGAAGAGGTGTCCACTGTACCATACGGGACATACTCATAACCCGGCATAGTCAGCTCACAATGGATTTCATCGCTTACAACTGTTACATTGTTTCGTCGGCAAATCTCCGCAACTTTAGCAAGCTCCTCCCTTGTCCACGCCCTTCCTGCCGGATTATGAGGATTACAGAGTAGCATCAACTTGACATCCTCCTTAGCAGCCGCTCTCTCCAAAGCCTCATAATCCATTTTATAAGTAAACTGACCACCTTCCAGGTTTACTCTTGAAAGAGGTGCATCCTCTAATCGACAGCCATTATTCCTGATAGATGAGAAGAAACAATTATACACAGGAGTCTGCACAATCACTCCTTCTCCGGGCTTAGTGAGGGCTTTTATTATTGCAGATATGGCTGGCACGACACCGGAAGTATAAATTACATTCTTTGTATCTATGTCATAGCCATGGCGGGAGCGAAACCATCCTTTCAATGCGTCATAATATGCCTCTCCAACTAAGGTATAGCCAAAAATACCGTGCTCCACTCTCTTCATAAGAGCCTCATCAACCGCAGGAGCGGTCTTGAAGTCCATATCCGCTACCCAGAGGGGTATAACGTCAGGATCGGAGGCAGAATCCCATTTATAAGATCCTGTCCCTCTCCGATCCGGTGCTTTATCAAACCATTTATTATTTTTCATCAATTATTTCTATTTTGCAATCGGCAGGCGCTTTGATATTCTCATCGAGAATAATCTCACCATATCCCTTTGCTCTTATAATACCGCTTGTCGGGTTTTTCACTGAGGTAATGTAGGAGTTAACTGTGGCATCAAGAACACTCTCCTCAAAAGCAAGGTCGCCGTCGGGAGCAATTTCACAATTTTCCATCACAAGATCCTCACAATAACACAATGGTTGCGTGCCGGAAATCTTACAGTTTACAAGACGAAGCCTCTTGGAATGCCACCCGAGATATTCACCGTTGATCTCAGAATCGTAGACCGTCACATCTTCGGTGTTCCAGAAAGCGTCTTTTGAGTCGATATGGGCGTTACGTATCACAACGTTCTTGCAATATTGGAAAGAGTAATTACCCTTCTGGCTATAGCCGTCAATATCTATATTTTCACAATGCATAAAGATATAATCAGCTTCCTCTGTCTCAACATTCCGGAGTTTTATGTTCTTGCAATGCCACATTGTCTCCTGTGCATGAGGAATCTTCACATTCTCAAGCTCAAGGTGATCCATCTCCCTGAACATCTTCGGAGCCTCAACAAGGGTGTCTTTCATCACAAGGTTGCTTGAATACCAGAGAGCTGCTCGGGCACCCTCGGTGAAAAGACAGTCAGTCACCTTGAATCCATCCACATGCCAGAAAGGATATTTACCCTCAAAACGGCATTTGATTGCCTCTATATCCGAACATTCTTTCAAAGCCGATTCGCCGGCGTGGATTGTCACGTCGATAAGACGAAGCGCATGTGAAGCAAAAAGGGGACGTTCTCCTCCAAATTCTTTATTTTCGATAGTAACCATATTCTTAATATTAAATTTCTCTGTATGATGGTGAAAAAGACTCACAGCCTGGTCTACCCATACTATTA
>CAMWIF010000290.1 GCA_947174225.1 uncultured Porphyromonadaceae bacterium
GCTTTATGGGAGAAAACAAAGTCTATTCCACGGTCATACCACCGTATAAGTACGGGAGTCTCTTCTTTCTCTTTATGTTTTGCTTCATCTTTTAGGCTTATGGAGGCAGAGCTTTCCATTGAGGGAACTGCGTTTTTCTCTACGGGGACTTTCTTACCCTTAAAGAAGAGATAGTAGAGCACCGGGAGAAGCGTGATGCCCACCACGTAGGAGGCTGCCAAACCGGCGGTGATGGCAAATGCCTGGTCGGCAAAGATTGCACCGGCTATGCCGCTCATAAAGACAAGGGGGACGAATACCGCCACTGTAGTAAGTGATGAACTGAGCATAGGCGTGATCATCTCGTTTGTGCCCTTCACACAGCTATCCTCCAAAGAGAAGCCGCGCAGTCGGTATTGCGTTATGTTCTCTGCAACAATCACCGAATTATCGATCATCATGCCCACTGCCAATATCAATCCGGCAAGGGAGATTATGTTGATCGACACTTTGAAGAGATAGAAGAGGAGGAATGTGGCAATCACAGCCACCACTATAGTTAGACCTATGATAAAGGGGAGTCTGCCACTGCGCATAAACAGGGCACACACCACAAACACGAGGATAAGACCGAGTATAAGGTTCTGTTCAAGGTTGGAGATGGTAAAG
Organism: uncultured Porphyromonadaceae bacterium; assembly: GCA_947174225.1. Taxonomy (GTDB): domain Bacteria; phylum Bacteroidota; class Bacteroidia; order Bacteroidales; family Muribaculaceae; genus Lepagella. Next base: position 649 of record CAMWIF010000290.1, read on the forward strand.
TCGAGCAGCTGGGTCTGGCTACGGCTCTTTGAGAAAACGATGTCGGGATATTGGGATGAGAAATATGCGATTGTATTGTCTACTGCTTTCTCCATAGCCGCCATACTCTTGGCATCGTGCTTTATAAGGGCAAGAGTCACGGCACGGTCACCGTTGTAGTAGGAGAAACCCTCCGGATCGGCTTCCGTAAGCTCTACGAGGCAGAAGTCGGAGAGGCGGTGCATCCTTCCGTTTTTGAGAAATTGCAGATTACCTACATCCTGCGGAGTGCGAAGGCGGTTAGAGATCTGGATATTGTATTCATAATAACCGTCGCGCACAGTCATACTGCCGGGGTCGGCATTATGAGTCTTTAGGAGCGATTCGATGTCGGCGGCAGTGATCCCTTGTGAAAGGAGCTTATCATTGTCGGGCACTATGCGCAGCTGGCGTGGGTATACCTGTGGCATCCACCATCGCTACTTCAGGAAGCTGTTCGAGGCGACGGCGCACGATGTTGGCTGCCACCTCTGCCATATCCATAAAGTTAGCGTTGTCGCGTGGGGTGAGGTTGAGATAGACCACCGGTATGTCGGTTGCACTCGCCTTCACCGCTTTGGGTCGCGTGGCAGTGCGTGGCAGAGAGTTCATTGAGGCGTCTATCTTCTCGTTCACCTCGATAAAGGCAAGGTCTGTGTCAACGCCATAGTCCATCGTAAGACGTATTATGGCAGAGCCGTCGCGGGTGTCGCTCTGAATGTCGCTCAGGCCGCCCACTTGCAGCAGATTCCTGCGCAGGGGGGTAACCATCGTATTTTCAAGTTCACGGGCAGACATATTGTCGCCGCTCACCTGCACGGTGATATGGGGTATAGCCACATCAGGGAGGAGCGACACGGGGAGCGTGGAGAAGGTGACGCAACCTATTATCACCAGGGCGAGGAAAGCCATGATGACGGCTATGGGGCGTTTTATAAGGAAGTCAACCACGGCAGCGTCATGTTATTTTGATTTCACATTCACGGGAGCTTCGTGGGCAAGGTTTTCGCATCCGCTCACAATCACGGTCTCACCGCCTGAGAGCCCGTCGGTAATCTCGTAGCTGTCAAGGTTCTCCATTCCGGTGGTCACATAGTTCCAGATGGCTTTCTTACCGTCGAGCGTAAACACCACCGGTCTGCCTGAACGCAGCACCACGGCAGATTTCGGCACCATCAGTCGCTCTCCCACGGGACGGTTGATGTTGACACGCACGTTCATACCGTCAATAAGCCCTTTGCCATCGGCGAGACGTGCCTTTACCTGTATATGGCCGTTTTCGTCGATAAGGGGGTTGATTTCAGTTATGCGTCCTGTGTGTGATGCACCTTGGGTGAAGGGGGTCACGGTCACCTGCTCACCGTTGGAGAGGGTAGTACCCTCCGATTCCAGCACCGAGAACTCCACCTCCATTGAATTTGTGTCGATCACACGACAGAATGGTTCCGACATAGATGCCATAGAGTGGGGGGTAGCCTTCACGTTAGCCACCACGCCGTCGTAGGGGGATGTAAGGGTGGATTGCTCTATATCCTTGATAGTGGCGTTGTAGGTGGCTTCCGCTTGCAGCAGACCGCTGCGCACACGTGCCAGACGCATCACATCTTCCGGTACGGCAGAGGTGTTGGAGGGGTCGTAGCCTTGTCCGATAAGCACATCCTGCAACTCCAGACGCGCCTGTTCCAAAGCGGCGGCATTTTTCTCCTTCTCCGAGTTGAGCTTGAAGAGGTCGAGGCGGGCGAGTGGCTGACCTTTACGCACGCGCTGTCCATTGCGCACCATCACATCGCTTATGATCTCGGCATTGCGGAAATAGATGTCTGCCCATTGAGCGGCTTTCACGTGGCCGTTGCTTATGATGTTGGCAGCAAACATACCGGGTACAAGGTGCAGGGTGTCAACCTCGGTCACAAGGTCGGGTGCGTCAGCTGTGACCGATTCTTTGTCGGCATCGTCGGCAGGTTTGGAGCCGCACGAGGAGGCACCCGCAGCGAAGAGGAGAGACAGTATAGCGAGGATTTTCAATGGTTTCATGACTCTGAAAAAGTTAGTTATGAGCAAAATTACAACTAATAATCTGAATTTGCAACTCTCATATGACACTTGTAAGGTCTTATATCTACATCAAATCCCTATCTTGCATAAAATCAAGACATTGAAGGTGTTTGTGAGTAAGAGATATAAGATTTATCGGTAAAGGCTGTCAGCGGGTGATTATGAAGATTGAGGGGTTGGCATCCTGGTAGGAGGGGTCGGATTGTAACGATGGCATTACCACTCCGAGAAGTTTTCCATCTATTACTTTCGTAGGCCAAATTCCTATCTCCTTGCCGTCGGGCAAGCGCATAGGGAAGCCTGCCGGTGGCTCCGGACCGGACATGATGTTTCTGAAACATAGAGACATATCGTTAATGTTCCAGATGTCAAAATACGTTTTATTGTCGTAGCCATATTCTACGAAGGCATAATCTTCCCAAATCAGGAGTCCAATCGGGAGAATATAGAGTTTCATCTCATCAGCTCTGTCCCAGTCTTTCCTGACCTCTTTGGGGATCTTGTATTTACCTAACTGAAGTTTAATAAGTGGTGTTATCTTACCTTTTTCGGCAAGGTTGAAGATGGTGTCGTTCATAAGAAGGGTAGGCTTTCCGAAGTTATTGTGTAACGACAGGTCTGTCAGTTGTTCATCGGGATCCAGATGTGACTGGATACTTAGAGAATCGGTTACGTTGAGATTCTCATCCATCCAGAGGATGGAATTATCTTCTTTTCCGGTCTCCTCGAAGGTAATAGCCCTACCCACAATGTCATTTTTGACCACGCTTATAGAGAATAGGGGAACTTTCTTTGTGGATTCCCATTTGCCGGCAGGGGAGTAGCAGAGCACGGATTGCGGTGCGCCTATGAGTGCGAGTTGTCGGTTTGGCAGCTGTGCCACGCCAAGCAGGTTGACATATTCTCCCGGACCGTTCCCTCTCTTAGCTATTACCCTTTTGCATTTACCGTTGTGGGCAAAGTCGTAAAGCTTTTCAAAGTTGTAGACCCATATATCGTTATCATCTATTGCCCCGATGCCTATGAAGTCATCCAACATAGTGGAGTCGGTGGCTTCGAGGTTTACTACCTCCAATTTCCAGTTGCTTCTGTCGAGATTGTCGAAGGGGTCGTGGTTATTCTCTTTCTCTTAATTTATTGCCGGCATGTCGCCATCGGCAAGCTTATGCCCGCCCCACGCGCACATCCATTCAGCG
>CAMWIF010000291.1 GCA_947174225.1 uncultured Porphyromonadaceae bacterium
GACATAACGTCCGAAATCGTAGCGTGAGTTGACACGTGCCGAATAGCGACGATAGAAAGAGGAAATGATGTTGCCGGTCTGGTTGATATAGTTTGCAGAGAAGAGCACCGAGCCTTTCTCGCTGTTGTTGGCAACAGAAGCTGTGAGGTTGTTGGTCCATGCCGTCTGATACACCTCATCTTGCCAGTCGGTGTTGGTGGTGGGATAATTTGAGTTGCCGTTCACATACTGGTTGAGGGTTGCAGTGTTGCCGCTGAAAGTATAGAGCTGCGGATAAGAGGGAGTCAGTCCGGCAGCCAGAGATGCGGCAGCATAGGCTGTGCCCCACTCCTGAGCATTCAGCATCTTATAACGCTTGGCAATTGTCTGGGCTGAAAGTGCATAATTAACATTGATTGAAAGTCGGTCGCCCTTGCCGTGTTTTGTGGTGATAATCACAACACCGTTGGCAGCACGCGAACCGTAGATAGAGGCGGAAGCCGCATCCTTGAGCACCTGCATTGTCTCGATGTCGCTCGGGTTGATGCAGTTGAGGTTGTCGGTAGGCACACCGTCTATGATATAGAGAGGATCGTTGCTTGAGTTGGCGGTTGACATACCACGCACGCGGATAGAACCTGTTCCACCGGGAGCTGCGTCAGGCACAACGTTTACACCAGGAAGCTTACCCGACATAGAACTCATAATGTTACCGGAGTTCTCCGAGAGAGGCTCTTTCATATTCATCACGGAAACTGCACCGGTAAGGTCTGCTTTGCGGACTGTCTGATAACCTACCACCACGAGTTCTTCAAGAAGACCTGCGTCCTCATCAAGATAGATAGTCATTTCAGGCTGGGCAATCAGTTCTACGGTCTGGTAGCCCACATAGGAGACTTTAAGAGCCGAGCCTTCAGGTACGGAGAGGGTGAAGTTGCCGTCGATGTCTGTGGCAGTGCCCTTCTTGTTTACTTCGCAGAGAACGGTTGCCCCGATCAGGGGTTCATCGTCGACACGCGACAGAACCGTTCCCCTCACAGTGATTTCCTGTGAAAACGCTGTCACTGCGAATAGCAGGAGCATTAATGCGCTGAGGATTCCTTTTTTCATGTTGTGTTAGTATTGGTTAAAAATTCTGGCGCAAAGTTAGCACGACAAGAAAAAAGAGTGGTAGAAGAGATGTTGAGCCGACTATCAAAAACCGCGAAATGCAAGATTTCTTATATGCTTGGCAACATTTTTATCGGTTATAGTCGATTTTTTATAAAGTTTCAGCGTATTTTTTAAGTCCGAAAAAGTCATATCCGATTTTTTTATAATAAACCCTGACCTCAGCTGCCGAGTTTCTGACGGGTTTCCGAGGGGGTTTCACCATATGCCTCACGGTAGCATTTGGTGAAATATGCCGGGGTAGAGAAACCTACCTCATACCCTATCTCGGATATACTTTTCTCCGATCCTGTAACCATTGCACGGGCTTTCTTCAGGCGCAGACTGCGGATAAGCTCCACCGGCGAGTAGTTGGTGAGAGCCTTTATCTTTCTATAGAACTGTGTGCGCTCAAGACCCATCTTGGCAGCAAGGCTATCGACCGTGACATCGGGATTGCCCATATCTTCATAGAAGATTTTCAGGAAGCGGGCATAGAACTCGTTTTCTACATCCTTCATCGCTCCGGTAGCCATCTGTGGTTTCTTATCCTTTGCAGCCTTATCCTTATTCACGTTTTTCTCCTTCTCAACAGGGTGTTCAGTCTGGCGCTCCGGCTGCACCACCTTAACCATGGGATTCTGCCAGAGCTCCTTTATTATACGTCGGTTCTTTATAAGACTCGAACTGCGTGATTTCAACACAGCCGAAGAGAATGGTTTTGAAAGATAGCCGTCGGCACCGTTGTCGTAACCCTGCACTCGTTGTTCATCCATAGTGCAGGCAGTGAGCATAAGCACAGGAATATGGGAAGTGACAGTTTCCTCCTTAATACGTCGACAACACTCTAAACCATCCATCACCGGCATCATCACATCGCATATAATTAGGTCAGGCACATACTTGGCTGCTTTCTTCACTCCCTCGCTACCGTTGGAAGCCGTGATGATGTTATAGTCATCGTGAAGTAGCTCACCCACCATCTCACGTATGTCGCGGTTATCGTCTATCACCAGCACAAGAGGTTTATCCGACTCAAATCCGACAGTGCCGTCTATATTTTCCAACTCTGCCTCAACCGCCGAAGCCTCAATCTGTTTGCTTACGTTCTGCGACTCGTCAGCCACGTGTACTACCGGAAGCGTAACGATGAACTCAGAGCCTTTATTAAGCTCACTGTCTACAGTGATTGTTCCACCGTGAAGCTCCACAAAAGCCTTCACAAGCGACAGTCCTATTCCTGAGCCTTTGGGATGTATTCGATCCACCTGATAGAAACGGTCGAATATATTGCCCATATCTCTTTCGCTGATACCCTCACCTGTATCGGCAACGCTTAGAGTGAGTTTACTGTCAGTCACCTTATAAGATATAGTGATTGAGCCGTTGTCACGGGTATATTTGAATGCGTTGGATACCAGGTTGAAAAACACCCTCTCCATCTTCTCTACATCTACAGCCATATTGATAGGGGCATCGCCTGTGGGGGCATCAAGACGCAACTTTATGTCGCGCTTGCGTGCCAACTGAATAAACGATTCCGTCCAATCATCTATGGTCTTACGGAAATCTATCTCGGTGAGATGCAGATCGAGCTTGCCGTTTTCATATTTACGGAAGTCGAGTATTTGATTTATAAGACGTTGGAGAATCCTCACGTTCTTATCAGCTATCTTCATAAGGGTATGCTGCGACTCCGTGAGATTCTTTGCACCGGCAAGTTGTGCTACCGGTTCGGCTATCAATGTAAGAGGCGTACGCAGATCGTGGGAGACGTTAGTAAAAAACATAAGTTTCGACTGCGTAGCCTCCTCTAGTTTCTGGTTAAGCTCCTTCTGCTTGTCGCGTTCCTGTTCAAGAAGTCGGTTCTGTTCAAGAAGCTGGTCCTGATGACGACGATTCTGCCAGAAGGAACGCAAGATAAGGAAAAGCACCCCGAAAAGAAGCAGCAATATGGCTATGCAGGCATAGAATAGGTAGGTCTGCGAAGCGTGTTGCGCCCAATATTCATCAATCTGACCTTTGAGCTTCACCATCTTATCTGTCTCTGCTGTAAGGGTCTCGTTTTGAAGCAGGAGAATATCGGCATTCGTGCTGTCTACAGCCGACGATACCGGCAAACGTAACTCCCTATTGTAAGGCTTACCCTCAAGAATCTGTAAGGCAAGCTGGATAAGTCGATGTCCCTCTGTAGGATAAAGGAATGTAGCATCTATCACACCGTCAGCAACTGCCTGGATACCGATAGTGGGAGCCGCATCTATACCTATTATCCTCACGTGGTCAAGACCCATTTTACGCGCCACATTCGACGCGCCGATCGCCATACGGTCATTGTGGGCAAAAATCACATCTACATCCTTATATATTTTAAGGAGTGAATCTGCCACTCTCTCCGCATTCTCCTGTCTCCAATCGGCAGCCACACTCGCCAACACCGTGCCACCGTTACCTACATAATCGGATGTAAAACCCTCGTGACGTCCATCGGCAGGTGTCGAACCGCGCAGCCCGTAAAGCTCAAGTGCCTTGCCATGATCGCCCACAAGATGCCGCGCATAACGGGAGGCGGACCTGCCAAGCCCCACATCATCCACACCTATACGTGCAGTGTAAGTGTCGCCATAGATGCTTCGGTCGAATATGATGACGGGAATTCCCTTCTCGTATACCTCTTTTATTTTAGGTGTAAGCGCAGCTGCCTCGTTAGGCGACACGATAATCATGTCGAAACCGTTTTCGACAAAATAATCAATGTCGGCTATCTGCTTG
>CAMWIF010000292.1 GCA_947174225.1 uncultured Porphyromonadaceae bacterium
GGGTCAGCGAGCGCCCCGACGCGAGGTTAAAGAATAAATGTTTTTCGTTTTGCTTTAACGGCAAATCAGCACCAGAATTGAAGACGGGCATCATAATTGAATTTTACCGTCAATCTCTTCTGATGACATTGCAAAGTTAATACTGCCCCTCTGCCAAAACTTTTCATACCAATGTTAATAAATGTAAAAAGAAATTTCCCTACTTAAAATTTTTCGGAAGGAACATATTTCTTAGCTGTTCTTCTTATCTTATTATCCTATTTATACAGAGAATGTGTGTCTTTTTACGGAGAGTGTATTTGACTGTTGTAAGATAAGGATAAATTTATTAATTTTGTGGAAGTAAAATCAATCCAAAGTGTTATGAATATTCCTATTTATGTGATTCTTCCCTTCATTGGTGTGGTTATTGGAAGTATAATCGGTCACCGTGAATATAAGAAATGGAATCAGGCTCATCCTCGCAGTGAGAAGAAGTAATCAGGATTTGTAAATTTACAAACCCTGATCTGGTTAATGGAATACCCCTAAGTATCCCTATAGAAAGCAAAATTGGGGATATAGTTTTTAGATGCGTATACGAAGAGGGGAATGTATATAAGAAAAATAGGACATCGGAGGCGATCTTCGGTGTCCTATTTAGTTAATCTGTGATTTTGATTGTGTGCTTTTGGCTTTTAGCGGGCTTTGCTGAGGATGATGTTGAATTGGTTGTCATTGGGGAGCTGTGCCTCTAAACTGAGGAAGTTGCCTTCTATCTTGAGAGGAGCTGCCTGAATGGCAGCGACATCTGCATCATTGGCGGTGGTGTAAAGGAATACTACTGAGCCTTTATAACCGCTCATTGCCACAACGAGCACGTCGTTTGAGCCGGAATCATTCGGCATTGAGTAAATGAATGTTGCTACTTCGCCATTGTTACCTCCGTTAACCATAGATGTGAGTGGCACTTGGTTGAGGATTGTGAATGCGGCGTTGCCGGCGTTTGCTATCTGTTCCTTATTCAGATTATATCCGGCTGCTATTTGACTGTTCTGCACCATATCGGCATCTATGGGCAAATTGTAGTCAGGGGTTACGACATTCACATTCTGGATATTGGAGAGTGCGTTAAAGGCTTCTTTCAGATTCATTGCTGATGCATTAGAGATTGCGGCTACAGCCACAACCAACATTAATATTAACTTTTTCATAACTATTGTTTTGTGTTTCTCTATTATAGAACATCCCCAACAAATGAATAGTTCATTCCAGCTCATAACAATAAGAGCCGTAGCATAGTGTTTTGATATGCTATGCACAGGCTCTTTAAGTTGGAGCTTTGTAGTAGGGGGATTAGTGGCAGCCGAATTTGGCGCACTTGGGGGAGTAGGCGAGGGTGATGATGTAGCTTTCGTTTTCACCTTCACTTAGGTAGGTGTAGAGTTCCATCTCATATTCTGATTTGGAAGTTGGATTGTCGGGATTTGGGAGGCGAAGAGTGGCTTTGCCGAGTATGGGAGCCGGAGCACCGGGCAGATTCATCTTACGGTCAAGCACCGGAAGTTGGCGGAGTATGATGTCTGAACGTAAGTCAAGACCTTCTGTCATAGCTGCCTTATACAAAGCCTCCTTTGCTGTCCAAGCGATGATGTTGGCTTCAATATCTTCAGCGGATACTAAATCCTTTTCTGCATCTGACAAAAAACGGTCGCGCACTTTCAGCACCTGCTGACGGTTACTGCGTTCGGCATCTATTCCGAGGGCAGTTCGTGGTGCGAATTGAGCTAAATTTGCTTCGGGTGTTTTGGGAAGTGTAGCTACGGCGAGGAGATGATCAGTATGTGTAAGTGAAATACGAGTGGTTTGACCAAAAAGAAAAGGTGCACCGTTTGCGAAGTGTCCGAGGTCGCGGTAGCCGTCACGTCCGTTTTCGCAATATATCTGTTTAGCCATAACTTCCCAGATTCTGCCGGACTTGCTTTCCATTCCGCTAATCTCTTCCACCTTGATTCCTACCGGAGTGTGGTGGGGCCAATATATAAATTCATCTTCCATTTCAACAATGAGTTGTTAGGGTAGGGTTAATACTAAATTAATCAGATTTCTCATTAGCCGCGTGGGTGCTGACCGTAACTTTCACCTTTGTGATGCGGTGACGTTCCTTCTGAATTACCTGAAAGCGTAAGGGACCTCTTTCGAGAGTCTCCTTCATAGTGGGAAAGTCACCCTTTATCTCCAACAGGAGACCGGCTAAAGTCTCAGCATCACCCGTGTCTCCAAGTTCCTCTTCATCAATGTCAAGGATATGGCAAAACTCTCCAAGTGGCACCTTGGCATCGAAAATATAGGTGTTGGCATTGACTTTCTTATATACCGATGTCTGCTCATCATATTCATCGTCAATCTCTCCCACAATTTCCTCAATAACATCTTCGAGCGTCACCATCCCCTGTGTGCCGCCATACTCATCCACTACGATGGCAATGTGTATCTTACGCTTACGGAAGTCTTCGAGAAGGTCGTCGAGGGGTCGTGACTCCGGCACAAAATAAGGTTCGCGCAAAAGGGTTTGCCAATGGAATGAGTCGCCTTGCTTACCAATATAGGGAAGGAGATCCTTAGAATAAAGGATACCGCGAATGGTATCTTGTGAGGTATCGTAAACGGGAATACGCGAATAGCCCGATTTTAGGATTATGTCAACAGCTTCCGACCAAGTGTCGTGATATTCAATAGCCGTGATGTCTACACGCGAAATCATAATATCGCTTGCCTCTTTCTCTCCAAAGGTGAGAATACCTTCGAGCATATCCTTATCTTCACCCTCCTTTATGTCGGAAATCTGGAGGGCTTTCTCCAGCTCGTCGGTCGAAAGATTCTCATCTTTCTTCGTCACCACCTTATTTATAAGCACCGACGATTTAACCATAAGCTTTGCCATAGGTCCGGTAAGCTTATAAAGCAACATAAGGGGAGAAGATGCCATCTTCACCCATTTCATAGTGCGGTTGCGTGCCACAAGTTTCGGAAAAATCTCACCGAACAGAAGCAGCAGGAAGGTTAGCAACACCGTCTGAATAAGAAAATCGAGAACGGTGTTATGTATGGCTATCACCTGGTTGAATGCGAATGACAGCAGCACAACCATAGTGATGTTGACCAGATTATTGGAGATAAGAATTGTGGCTAAAAGGCGTTCACTGTCAGAGAGCATCCGGCAGGCTGTCACACTTTGAGGATCATCCTCCTCTTCACTTAATTCGTCGATTTCAGAACGTGTAAGACTGAAATAAGCAATCTCACTACCGGAAACAAAAGCGGAAATCAGCAGGCAAAAACAAGCTATAAATACGATGATGCCCCATGACACCCAACTTGGGGGCACGGAAAATTCGATTGCCTGCGATAGTAAGACCAGTAGAGATATGGTTGGTGTGGCAGATGGTAAAGGGTCTGTATCCAAAATTTTAAAGAATTGGTTTGTAGTGCAAAGTTAATAATTTGGCGTGAAATTGCCAAATTAGTTTATGGTTTAGTGTTTGTGGTTTATGGTTTAGAGTTTTGGAAGCAGAGTTTACCTATGCTCAGAAAAGTGGGGAGGCTACCGGAATGATTCTGCCTTTCTTTACATACCATATATAACCCTTCACATCATGAATATGGGTGATTTCACGGAAAGCGTCGATATACTGCTTCACCTGTGTGATATGCCTGTTGTCGGAAGGTATTTCACCGAATTTATAGTCGATTATAATACTGTGACTTTTGTCGGGAGCTATCAGCACACGGTCGGGACGGCGATTTTCCTTGCCGGGGAACAGCATAGGACGTTCATTGAGTACCCTCCATCCGGGACGGAACCATTTCTCAACTTCCGGTTCAGTCATAGCACCCTCAAGAAGA
>CAMWIF010000293.1 GCA_947174225.1 uncultured Porphyromonadaceae bacterium
AAATATATAATTCCGGCTATTCTCGGATGTTCGCTTGCCCTTACATCCTGTAGCCTCGACTATGAGCCGGTAAGCGACTACTCCGATGTGACCGAAGGCTCTATCGACAACACGGAAGAGGAGATAATCTATCAGAACCGTGCAGATGCTGAGAGTGCGCTCACCGCTCTTTATGAGAATTTCCGTGGCAATCAGAATCAGCTCCAGCTCGACTATCTCCTTATCGGCGATGTACACAGTGACAATGCGTATGCCGGCACCACCGGCAGCGAGGTGGTTGACCCTGCCACAAATGACCTCAACGGTACAACTCTCTGCGTAAACCGCGACTGGAACTATTATATGCTTCAGGCAGCACGATGCACTAAGTTTATCGTAGGTGTTGGCTCAGTGGCTGACAACAGTCTCTCCGAATCGGAAATAAATACAATGCGTGCTCAGGCGGAGGTGCTCCGTGCCTTCATCTGGTTCAGGATGGTGCGTATGTGGGGCAACATTCCTATCGTGACCACTATACCGAAAGATATTACTTCCGAGAATATAGAAGAATCGTATGAGAGCTATTTCCCGGCACAGAACACCGAGGCTGAGGCTTACGAATATATTCTGAAAGACCTCGAAGACGCTCTCAAATATGCTCCTGACGGCACTACCGACAAGACACGTTTCAGTAAGGATGTTGCGCGTGCCATACTCGCCAAGGTATACGCTGAGAAACCTGTGCGTGATTATGCCAAGGTAATACAATATGTAGATGAACTGACTGCCCGAGGCTATGCCCTTTGTCCTGAATATGGCGACCTATTCAACATCGACGGGCCCGTAAAGGATGGCTTCACTGCTACCCCACTTTACACCAATACTGTGGAGTCTATTCTTGAGGTACATTATCCCGTTGGCTCCGGCAACTGGGCATCGTGGATGTATGGCAGATGCCTTGAAGACTGGGACAACAGCTTCTCTTGGGCAAAGTGGATCACACCTTCTCGCGACCTTCTTTCCGCTTTCGACAAGGAGGGAGATACCAAACGTAAGGAGCAGACCGTTGTATATTATGAATGTGCATGGAGCAACTATTATCCATCCGACAACTATGCTTTCATGTATAAGGTACGCTCAGGCTACAGCAATGTCTTCTTCCTGCGCTACGACGACCTTCTGCTTCTCAAGGCTGAAGCTTTGCTCAACGGCGATAACGTAGATCTTGAAGGAGCTGCCGAAATAATTGACCGTATTCGTGAACGTGCCGGCGTAGTAAAACTCTCAGCCTCCGAGAAGAGCAACAAGGAGAATCTGATGAAAGCTTACGTCAATGAACGTCGCCTTGAACTTGCCTGTGAGGGTGAACGCTGGTTCGACCTCGTGCGCCTCGGTCTCGTGGAAGAGGCCATGGCAGCAGCGCAGCGCAACGATCCCGGTCGCCTACCGATAGCCGTGCCTTATTCAGCAAATTCATACCTGCTTCCTATTCCGCAGGATGTGCTCGACACCAATCCTAACGTGGTGCAGAACCCCGGCTATTAATCTTTTTACTAATCATAATTTTTCATGACTACTATTCGCGTGACTATAGCATCCCTTCTCGCTCTCGGCGCAATGATGATTTCTTGCGGAAGCGACAAAAACGACGTGTCTCAGCCCACTGTCCCGACAACGCCTGAGACACCACAGACCACAGACGTGAGGATGGTGACTACCACCGCAAACCGTGCAAAAGACCTCACCGAATCCTACATAGGTTTCAGCACCACCGACAATATGTCGCCCTCGACCATCCGTATAAATCCCGGTGAGACTTTCCAAACTATTGACGGTTTTGGAGCAGCCATTACAGGCTCAACAGCCTATAATCTGATGAAGATGACCGCTGAAGACCGTGCCAAATTCCTCAAGGAGACTTTCTCTCCTACTGAGGGCTACGGTATGAGCTACATCCGCATCTGCATCGGTTGCTCGGATTTCTCTCTTAGCGAATACACTTGCTGCGACATTAAAGGTATCGAAAACTTCGCCCTCACCGCAGAGGAGACGGAATATGTGATTCCGGTGCTTAAGGAGATTTTGGCTATCAATCCCTCCATCAAGATTCTCGGCTCTCCCTGGACTGCCCCGAAATGGATGAAGGTCAACAACCTCACTGATCTGAAACCTTATGACTCCTGGAAAAGCGGACAGCTCAATCCTGCCTATTATCAGGACTATGCGGAATATTTCGTGAAATGGATTCAGGCTTTCAAAAAAGAGGGTATCGACATCTACGCTATGACTCCCCAGAACGAACCGCTCAACCGTGGCAACTCCGCTTCAATGTTTATGGGCTGGGATGAGCAGCGTGATTTCATTAAGACCGCTCTCGGTCCCAAGTTCCGTGAGGCTGGCATCAACACCAAGATTTATGCCTTCGACCATAATTATAACTACGACAACCTTCCCGAGCAGCAGAGCTATCCCACCAAGATATATGCCGATGCCGACGCTTCGCAATACATAGCCGGAGCTGCCTACCACAACTACGGTGGAAATGTAGAAGAACTTAATTCAATCCATAAGGCATATCCGGATAAGGAACTTGTGTTTACAGAATCCACTGCCGGCGACTGGAATGACGGAGCGAACCTGCAGAAACGCCTTATCGACGATATGGAACAGATCACTCTCGGCACTGTCAACCGCTGGAGCCGTGGAGCCATAATCTGGAACCTTATGCTCGATGCAAAGCGCGGACCTAACCGTCCCGGAGGCTGCACTACCGGTTTCGGAGCCGTCGATATATCAGACGACTACAAGACTATCCGTCGCAATTCCTTCTACTACATTATGGCGCATATGTCTACGGCGGTGAAGCCGGGAGCCGTGCGTATAGGTGCTTCGGGATATTCTCCCGCCGGACTCACCTATTCCGCATTCAGGAATCCTGACAATTCCTATGCTCTCGTGCTCAGCAATAGCAAATCTGAGGATATGAAGGCTACCGTGGACGATGGCACCCGACACTTCCCTGTCACAGTCCCTGCCAACGGCATAGTGTCATTATCCTGGAAATGACCATCGGGAACGACTCCTGAAGTTGAATATAGGAATGGTTCCTGTAATTGACAATCGGAAAGAACCCGCTTAGGAAAACTAAACTTTACCCAAGGAAAATCAACCTTAACAATCCATCCGAACCAATATATGAAACCCTATAAATTATTATCCCTGTTCCTGGCATCGGCATCGCTGCTTACTGCTTGCAGCGACGACGATAACCTGGCTCCCGGCAATCCTGTTATGGATGTCACCGGCAATCTGGGTGAGGCATGCTTCGGCGACTCACTGCGCTTCGCAATCAAAGCCACAGATCCTGAAGTGGCTCTATCAACTATCCACGCCGAACTCTATTTCGGCGATGAGATGGTGAGCGAGAAAGTGATACGCACGAAAGTGAGCGGTGAGACATACGAAGGCAAACTTTATGTCCCCTATTATGCTAACATACCTGACGGACAAGCTACCTTGCGTCTTACTCTCCAGAACATTCACTTCACCACTACCGAACAGACCTACAACGTCAAGATCTCACATCCTGACTATCCATCACTGATATTCCGTGCCGAGACAGGTGAAGAATATACAATGCAGCGCGACGCTCATTACGTCTACTCCGTCACCCAACGTTTCCCGGCTGAGATGCGTGGTGTGATCGTGGCTCCCGCTTTTGGAGAGAACGGCAATGAGATTGTATTCGGTTATGAGAATAGTGAGATTAAACCTAACGTTGACGTTATGATACATTTCTCAAATTCAGCTCCGGGACGCTACTCAATATAATTCAACACTTTCAACATCGAGGGGTCACAGTTTGTGACAATGACCATCAAATG
>CAMWIF010000294.1 GCA_947174225.1 uncultured Porphyromonadaceae bacterium
TTGTTATACAGATATGATTCCATATGCCTCCCCGCTTAATGTCCTGACGACATATTTTAAGTTCGTCCGAAGCCGATGTCAGAGCTGTCGGCAACGACGAGGCACACTCTTTTCAGCTATTACCTTGACGTTGTTTGGATGCGTATCGGGGGGTTGCAATCAGAAAGCGCTGGTGTTTCCTGATGAGATGTGTAAGGTAGACATCAATTTCTTATGGGATAAGGCAGAGGGAGCGAATCCTGAAGGTATGACGTTGCTTTTTTATCCGGAGGGGGAAAAGGAAGAATTCTGGCGATTTGAAGTGTCGGGTAGGGAGGGGGGACCTGTAGAAATTCCTCGGGGTAGATATACAATGGTGGCTGTCAACAATGATCTTCCGGGTGTGCTTCTCAAGGATATGCCTTATTCCTCGGCTTCATTGACAGCTATGGACTTGCCGCGCAGTCAGACATATGCCTCACAAGTAGGAATAGTATATGAGGGTAAAGTCGAACATCTGAGTGTAGTGCCCGGTGAGGTAAGCTATGGTGCCGGTGACGGAGAGACGGTTAGTAGTTCCCTGCCAGTGGTCGGTTGTTATCCGGATTCGATTTCTACTGTTTATAATGTCGTCATTAATGGTGTGGAGGGAATAGAGCGGGTAAAAAGTGTAGAAGGAATATTTGAAGGCTGTGCCAAGGGCATACTCATTTCATCGCAGGAGCCTTTGGAGCCTACCGTCGCCACACGATTCGTGTTGGAGATTGATACTGAGGAGAGTAGGGTATGTGGTGTTACCACCGGATTTCCTAATGATGCTTCTTCTGCCATCTATAGCCTGACCTTACGCGTGGCATATTATGCGGGGGGCGGATATGAAAAATCTTTCGATGTGACCGAGCAGGTGATAAACTCTTTTTATCGGCACAATGTTTACATTATTATTAAGGGATTGACTCTGCCTGAAGAGCCTACAATTGAACCTGACGAGGTTGGAATGAGAGTAGACGTTGAGGGTTGGAAGGTGATAGAGGTCGATCTTGATTCCGAAAACTATTAGAGAACTGAATTATGGGTACAACTAAATTGCTTCTTAGTATTTTGGCATCTTTTGCCATTGCGCTTTCTTCTTGTAGTGCCGACGATGATCCGGCTGATGCCGGCGTGACAAGAAGTGATCGACAGATACGTTTTGGTGCGTCAACAGAAATAGCCCGTGGTGACATTACGACCAATAATCTTAAGACATTCAATGTCTATGCTTATATGGGCACCGCTACGAACCCAAAGGTGTTTATGGATAATGTGGTTGTAACCAAAAACGCCACAAACTTATGGACCTATTCTCCGGTGGAATATTGGCCCGCAAAGGAATCGCTTGATTTCTTTGCCTTTGCTCCTGCCGATTGGCTTGGCAGCGCCACACCGGTGACACCTGTGCCATACGATAACACCTATGCATCAGATGACATTGTTTATGCCGTAAGCCCTAATATGTCGGGCAATACGGGCAGTCCGAATGCTCAAGTGCTTTTTAATTTCCGTCACGCCCTTTCAAAGGTAATTATAAAACTTAGCTCAACCAACACCAATTTGCAGGTGAAGGTTACGAATGTGGCTTTGGCTAATATCGCAATGAAAGGCAATTTCCATTTCCCCGGTATCTCAACTTCCGGCAATGTGACTCCAAACAGCATAGGGCATTGGACAGACCAAAATTCACAGGGTCCCTATCTCTATCATATGTCTCAGGTAGCCGCCGACGTAATAACTCTTGACTCAACACCCAATGATCTCAGCGGATCGGAATCAGGGTTTGGTGGTGCTAAATATCTTATTCCGCAAGACTTGGTTTGGAACAACAATGGCTCCGGGGCAGATAACTATCTCACTGTGATGTGCTCTGTATATGATGCGCATACCGGTACGAAGTTATGGCCTAATGCTAACACTCCCACGGAAAACGTTGTGGAGGGTAGCACTTATGGCGATGGTCTGCTGAAATTCCCACTCTCGACCGCATCTTTCAATGAATGGCAACCGGGTTACCAGTATATCTATAATGTGGTGATCAACTCAAACGATGAAATGGGCGCTATTCAATTTGGTGATCCCGCAGTGGATGCTTTTGTAGATGTAGACACCAACTATCAGTAGTAGCTAATACAAATGAAAAAGCGGATTCGGCTTGCAGAGACATCCTCTACAAGCCGAATCCGCTTTTTTGTGTGAAAATTTGGAGATATCAGAATGTTGTATTACTTTTGCATCAAATTAATATCAAAATAATATCACATTATGGAACAAAAAAATAATAGGGAGTTTCCTTATGAAGGGAAACTATTGAACGGCTTCGCAATGCTGGCAGCTGTTCTGATTCCGGTGCCAGTAAGCATATTGGTGCTATTATTGGCTTTGCCCGAATATCTTTATTGGATTCCGGGGATAGTGGCAGGTGTAGGGCTGATAGTCATAGGTATCTTGCTATGTGGTTTCTTTGTGCTTCAACCTAATCAGGCTCGGGTGATGATTTTCTTCGGCGAATATCGCGGCACGTGCCAGAAGACGGGCTTTTTCTGGGTAAATCCCTTTATGACAAAGAAGAAGGTGTCTCTTCGTATCCGTAATATGGACATTGCACCCATCAAGGTAAACGACAAAGTGGGTAATCCGGTTATGATTGGTATGGTGTTGGTGTGGAAAGTTCGGGATACCTATCGTGCTGTATTCGACATAGATGCCAGTGATGTGGAAGGTTTGGTGGTTGCCGGTGACGGTAAGTCGAATCAGGCACAGGCAAGCGGGGGTAATGCGGTTGCTAAGGCTTTGAATGCGTTTGTAGGCATACAGAGTGACGCTGCTCTGCGTGAGGTGACTGGCAGATATGCCTATGATGAGGAGGAAGGTAAAAAAGGGGAAATCACTTTGCGCAGCGATGGCCACGAGGTAAATGAGCAGTTGGAGGCAAAACTCAACGAGAGACTTGCTATGGCAGGTATAGAGGTGGTTGAGGCACGACTGAATTATTTGGCGTATGCGCCTGAGATAGCGGCGGTGATGCTTCGCCGTCAGCAGGCATCGGCAATCATCTCAGCCCGTGAGAAGATAGTGGAAGGTGCTGTTTCAATGGTCAAGATGGCTTTGGAGCAACTCAAGGAGGAACCTGAGATTGAGCTCGACAAGGAGCGTCAGGCAGCTATGGTCAGCAATCTGCTTGTGGTGTTGTGTGGCGATGAGCCGGCACAGCCGGTGGTGAATACCGGTACACTCTATCAGTAAGGTGTAATTGTTAATACAATAATAATCTGTTGTCAAAAAGCGTTTGATAAGAAAACAGCACTTGGATGGCAAAACAGCAGAGTAAAGGATTCTTGTTACGGCTTGATCCTGCCACGATGGAATTGGTTGAGAAATGGGCTGCTCAGGAGTTCCGCTCAGTCAATGGCCAGCTTCAATGGATAATAGCCGATTCATTGCGACGGTATGGCCGTAGCAGTGGCAAAGCAAGTGCTCCTTCGGAAATGCCCGATGAATAGTGAACTAATAGCTGTTGCACCAATATGTTCCTATATACATTAATCCCCTCAGAGCCTTTGAGACTCTGAGGGGATTAATGTATAGTTGGACTGTAGCAACCTTTCCATTTTTCATAGGGTAAATAGAGGGAAAAATAAAGGTAAAAAGGGTGTAGAAATGCTTGCAGCGCGAAAAATCCCATTACATTAACGTTCAGAACAACGGTATTGTTCACTCTATTAACGTAACGAAACATATTTTAACTTTTATTGATTAGCCTAATTGACAGATGTTTGCGAGAAAAATTCGGCAAAAGTATGCTCTAAAACATAA
>CAMWIF010000295.1 GCA_947174225.1 uncultured Porphyromonadaceae bacterium
ATAACGGAATGTGCGTATCTGTGATTTATCCCATAGCACATCACCGTTGAGATTGAGCTGTTCTGCCGTGGGTTGGAAGGTGGGCATACCGTACTCGTCAAGGAATATTAGACGTGAATCGGCATATACAGTCACAAGTTTCCCCTCGGGAGTAGTCAAAGGCTCTTGGCTCTTCACCTCATTGAAATCAGCTTTCTGTATCTCCACCAAACCATATTGGGCAGTGCGTGACCTCCCTATACGACGTTTCCCGACAAGAGCCTTGCTGATTTTCTCGGCTATCTCCTCAGGATTAGCAACGTTGTCGGCTATCTCCACAGAGAAGTACATATCCAGACCTTTCTGAAGTGATTGGTAACCGAAAAGCTGCTCATCTTTTGAGCGGCGTGTTGAGCGGTCGTAAGCTGACTTTACGGCAAAGTTGGTGTCCGTTTTAATAACTTGCGCTATTGTGGCAGTCGCAGGAGAGTTAGCTGTACCGGAAAAGTCATAGAAACCACTGCGGCATTGCTTAAGCTGCTTCGATGCCAATTCCTGAGCCAACTCTTTATTCTTCTCACGCGACGGGATACGGTGATTAATATAAAGTTCCTCGGAGGGTTTGCTCAGTTTGGGATAATACATCGCGGCGGGTACTTTCAGACCACGGAAATTACCCTTTGAGGGGTGGGCATCACCAAAGCGCACTTTTCCGCTGTGGAACAGTGTTGTAGCCTCATTTATCGTGTCATTAGTGTACTTAGGGTAGAGTTCGGATGCCACTATGCCTAAGAAGTTGCTGCCGGGTATGAAGTCGAGTGTCTGGTTCGGACCGGAGGTGGCTGACTTCGTGTTGAGAATCACATCCGACAGCAGAGTGCATTGAAATTTCAGTTCCTTCATTGTTTTTGTTCTGTTATAGAGAAGGAGCAGCGCCCCAATCCCCGGTTACGGTTCTGACCCATACGCTTGATATAGCTCATAGCGTCTTTAATTAATCCCTGAAACTTTGCATCGTCGGGCAGTCCCAAGATTTTCCCTTCAAGCGCACACGGCACACTCACTTCCATTTTTCTGAGACTGTGCTCTTTGGCAACGCCGTTCTCGTCGATGGCAGTGCTGGATATGTCCCTGCACATAAATCTTTGAAGACTCTCAGACTCTATGTATTCACGTTCAGCTTCAGGAAGTTCGACATTGGTGAAGAATGCCTTGCCGCGCTTCATTTCGGCACGCTGAAGCGGTGCGCCTGTCTCTTCCGTCACACCGTCATAGTAGCCGAAGGTCTCGATGAAGAGCTCTTTTTCTTTCTCGTAATCCGCTCCTATATGGTCGCGCTTGAAAGCGAGGATGTCTTCCATAGCTTCACGGAGAAGCCCTTTAACAGTCTTTCCGGGGATGTAGGGTATACCTTTATCATCTTTTATCACCAGTGCGTCCACGTCAGCACCGGCTGCAAGTCCGGATCCGCAATGCCAGTCGGTGAAGAATTTTACTTTATAAACTATATCCATTGTTATCTTGTGGTCTGAGTGTTGATGGTGTGGAGTGTGAGAATATCGTAAACGGGATAGACGAACCTGACATTATCCTCAGCCTCTCCATTCTCCTTATCTATTATTTCCCTACGCACATAGGTCTTGTCCTGCATACCGGGCTTTTGAGTGATGGATTTTACAAACTGTGCCATTTTCGGACTAGTAATGGAGTAGAGCCGGTTGAGTTTCTGTTGAGCCATTTCCGTATCATCGTGAAGGAGAGTCAGCCAGTTGCGGAGATGTGATTTTACGGCGTTACCCTCCCTTTCATTGGCATTGCTGGTTTCTTTCTCTTTGTCGGCTTCATTGGTGATGTTAATCTTACCCGAAAGGCGTGCAGCGTTAATAAGCTCTTTTATAGACCAGCGCCCCGCCTTCCCGAATTTTGTGTCAGCGACACTTGTGCCATCCGCAATGAAATAGTAAGGTCCGAATTCAAAGGAGATATTAGGCTGTGGACGTAGTTCACGCACTGCCACGTCTTCAAAGTTGCTTACGAAGCTATCTTGTATCTTATGAAACATCAGGCACGAGGTAGGAAGATTGCCCTCAGTGGCTTTATAGAGAGCCTTTGTGTCTTTCTTTGCACGGTCACAAAGAGCCTCAGCCAACTGATAGCCGAAATGGAAGGGGAAAGATGACTTTAAGAAAGCAATACCGGCACAGGCTGTGAGATAATCGGATTTGTCTTTGAAAATCGGTTCGCCATATTTGCCGTTTTCTTTTTTACCTAAGAGTATATCGCCAAGATTAGTCTTGGTTTCCTTCTCAAAATATTTAAGGAAAGCCTCGGTGTAGGGTATGGCAAGGTCGGCTCGGCAGATTACGGTATGGTCGTCGCCGCTGAGCACGATAGGACGCATCGGAATCGTGTCATCGTCTTTAAGTTTTTTCCCTATAACTTCCTCAAAAGCACGCTGCGCAGCCTTGGTGGTGGCATCGTCGAGTTTACGCGAGAATTTGCGAAATTCCGTCTTGTCGGTACCGATTTTCTGCACTATTTGACCGAGTCCGTTGCCGTCGGCGTGGATAATGGCAAGCCAGTCGTTATTGCCTGTCATTTTCTCTACCTCAAACGGAAGACGGTCTTTTTGCTGGTCGGTGATGTTTTCCGGGTCGGGGAATATGTTCTTACCAAATGCTTTTTTACACAGTTCAAGGGAGGTCTCTTTACGTTTGCTACGCTCTATATAGTCTGCCGTGCCCGGTATCTTTTCAAATAGCTTATGGAAAGTGCCGGAGTCCATATAGATAGTTTTTTTATCCACACCGTCACCTATAGGGCGTGTATGGGCTACAGGCAAACCTGTGTCACGGCTGCGAAGGAGGCCCATAAGTCCGATGCTGAGGTCACGCATAGGGTTGTTTCGTTGTGAGCGTAGGCGGTCTTCCAATTTCTGCACCGCCTTCGGGAATTCAGCGTCATTTTCGTACGGCCCCCCGCTTTGGCTTACTGTGATGCCGGGTGCAAACTGCATTACAGTCTTGGGAAAGAGTCGCACTATGCGTTCACATTCCTCTTTCTTATCGAATATATACTTGATATTGCCCGCTGCGTTCATAATAGCCTTAGGCTCATCTTGCAGCTCTTTAAGCCATCCTTTCACCTCTTCGGGCAACGGAGAGATATTGCCCTTACGATTGCCATAGAGTAATTCAGCGAATAATCGGGTGCATATCTGCTCCACGAGTTCGCTTGCTCCAACAATCTCCTTGAGTTTGTTTGTCTGGAATATGAAGCCTTGGATGCCTTGTACGGCTGCTCCGTATAGATATTGTGCCATAATTATATGGGTGTTATTATTCCGTGATTTAAACTTGATGACTTACCTAATCCTATCCAAAGAGGAAGACGGACATTGGTTTTAAAAGTGGCGCAGAAACTCATAAGTCCCACTCCTTTATATTCCATATTACCCGTGGCGTGTAGATCTTCAATCACGCAGGTTATCTTGGAGTCGAAGAATAGCCCGATCCCTTTTGCAAACGATAGGATGTTGCCGGTGAGAATTTTCTCCAGCATCACCATACGGGCAATCAAACCCTCTGCATCGCAATAGTCTTTATAGTTACGGCTATTGAGAGGAAGCCAATTCTCAATTCTGTAGGTGTGAAAAGAATCGGTAAGCCCCACCTCTTCTTCACGTTCCTCTATGGAAGCTACGTGTAGGTTTCTGAATGTGTTGCCCATTTTACAAGGAAGTGAGTCTATACCAGAGAAGAGGTGACGAAGATAGGGGACACTCTCGCCTATACCTGTCACAGCTGACCGACCATCAATCAGGTTGTAATCAACTTTAGG
>CAMWIF010000296.1 GCA_947174225.1 uncultured Porphyromonadaceae bacterium
CTCGTAGACTTCCCTAACATAATTGCGCCTAATGTATTGTTTTTTGACCGTGAGTCGGTAACAATGGGGCGTGGAAATGTCTTGACATTCGGTTGCAGGTTAAGTTGCAATGTCCGGCTTGGAAATTTCAATCTCCTTAATGGATGTGTATCGTTTGGGCATGATGTGACGATTGACAATTATAATGTCATGATGCCGGAGACACGTCTGTCGGGGGAAGTGAAGGTCGGAGAAATGAATCTGTTTGGCAGCCGTAGTTTTGTGGTGCAACAGGTCAAGATAGGCTCTCGCACTACTATCGCCGCCGGCAGTTTCATATTGAGAAAGACCAAGGATGACTCCCTCTATATGGGAAATCCGGCTAAGAAAATGGATATAAATTGATTACGAGTATAAAAAATGGATAGAAAGAACTTTATAGAGAAGTTTGCCGAGGCACTTGAAATTGAAGAGATGGCAGAGTTGCAGGAGGCTACGGAGTTCCGCTCCCTTGAGGAGTGGGATTCTTTGGCATATTTGAATATCATCGCTATGCTTGATGAGGAGTATGATATTCAGATTGAGAATGCCGCTTTCAAACAGTTGAGAACTCTTGGCGATATAATTGGCTACATAGAGAATAACCAATAATACCTACCGAACATCTATAGGCTATGGCATTTATGAATTTTAATGGTGTGGGAGTGACAGCCCTTGCGGCGGCTGTACCTCACACCATTATTGATAACTATAAGTATACGGAGTATTTCCCCGAAGATCAGGTTAAGGAAGTGGTGGATAAGGTTGGTATCTATCAGCGACGGTTTGCTGATGAGAAAACCTGCTCGTCAGACCTTTGTTTTGCTGCTGCCGAAAAATTAATTGCTGATAACGGCATCAATAGGGAGGAGATAGACTTGTTGGTGTTTATATCCCAGACCCCTGACTATAGGATGCCTGCAACTTCAGTGCTTCTTCAGCATCGTTTGGGACTTCCAAATTCCACCATTGCGTTTGATGTGAATCTTGGCTGCTCGGCGTTCATATACGGATTGAGTATCGTTTTCTCAATGATGCAGAATAAGGGCCTGCGTAAGGCATTGCTGTTAGATGGGGAGACTCGTTCTAAGGTTTATTCTCCAAAAGACCGGCGTTCCGCCTTCCTTTTCGGTGACGGTGGGGTAGCTGCGTTGATAGAGCGAGATGATAAATTCGGAGAAAGTTTCTTCTCTTTGAACTCTGACGGCTCACGTGGCGACCTTATAAAAATCAATGGGGGTGGCTACCGTAATCCGTCATCAATAGAAACTCTCAAAGAGAAAGTGGTTGATGAGTTCGGCAATATACGCAGTGACGAGCAGGGATATATGAATGGTGGTGATGTCTTCAATTTCGTGATACGTGAGATTCCAAAAGACATAAAGAAGATGCTTGCGTATTCAGGAAAGAATTTGCAAGACTTGGATTTCTATGTGTTGCATCAGGCAAATAATTTCATAAATTCTTATTTAGCAAAAAAGCTGAAGCTTGATCTGACCAAGATACCTTCTACGATTGATAAGTATGGCAATACGTCATCTGTATCTGTACCTCTCACCATAGTTGACCAGCTTCAGGGGAAAATGCATGGTGAGAAACTACTTCTGCTCAGTGCATTCGGAGTGGGCATGACTTGGGCCACTGCAATAGTTCCCTTTGTTGATTGCAAGATAAGTGACATTGTAGAGGTATGATGGAAAGTTATGGTAGGATAGAAACGTTTAATCCGTTTACCCTGCAAGGGAAGAAAATATTAGTGACCGGCGCCTCTTCCGGAATCGGACGTCAGTGTGTGATAGATTGCAGTAGAATGGGTGCCACTGTCATACTGCTTGCCCGCAATGAGGAAAGACTACAAGAGACCTTCTCGCATTTATATGGTTCCGACCATCAAATAATTGTGGCAGATTTAACAGCCTTTGACACTATCCCTTCAATGGTTGAAACGATAGTGAGCAGGGTTGGAAAGGTTGACGGGCTTGTTAACTGTGCCGGAATTTCGACTACGCTGCCTTTGAAACTCATGACTACGACTAAATTGGATGAATTTTTCAGAACTAATGTCTATAGTGCAGTAGAGTTGTCGAAGGAAGTCTCAAAGAAAAAGAATATGAATGAGGGTGGGAGCATTGTTTTTCTTTCATCCGTTATGGGCGTTGTCGGGGAGAGTGGCAAATCATTGTATAGTATGACTAAGGGTGCATTGCTATCTGCTGCTCGTTCTCTTGCCTGCGAGTTTGCCAAGCGTAGAATCAGATTCAACTGTATTTCCCCGGGTGCTATTCTCACTCCAATAAATGAGAACTTACCTCATATGACAGATCCTGAGAAGCGGCAGATTCTTGAAGGGAAGCATCTCTTTGGCCTTGGTAGACCGGAAGATGTGGCGTATGCCTGCATTTATCTTCTCAGCGATGCCTCAAAGTGGGTCACCGGTCAGAATCTGATTGTTGACGGTGGCTACACTGTGCGTTGACTACATACAATTTAATCTTATAATCTCTTATCGATGAAAATATTACGGATAATAGCTACTGCTATGTTAGTGGTGGTGTCTGGCTTGGTTTATAACTCTATATGCTTACAAGCACAGAGTTCTACGACTGCTACACAGAGAACAAGTCAGAGAGTGCTGTCTCCAACCCCAGGTGAATTCCCTATAGTTGCATTGAGTGTCTTCAATAAGGAGAAAGGACCCCAGCCCGGAGATTTGAAAGGAGTAGAGGAGTGTGGCTTCAATGCTTGTATTGAGGAAACAAATCTTGAGACCCACGAGAAACTTCTCAAATATATGGAAGGCACCGGTCTGAAGCTGTTGGCATATAATTATGTTTTCAGCAGCAACGCAAACGGGAAGAATTGGAAAGAAAACATGGTGTCGTTTGTCAACAAGTTGAAGCATCATCCCAATTTGGGTGGCTGGGATTTTGGCGACGAACCAAAATGGAAGGACTTGAATGCACTCAAGCCGCGTTACGAGCTGCTTCGCAAGACTGACCCTACACATTTCATTTCCTATAATCTCGTCGGACAGATTGCTAAAGACTTCACAGGACCTTGCAAGACATTGGGAGCGTATCTCGATTCTATTCAGAAAAAGTTTGAAATGGATTCATGGAGCTCAGACTTTTATCCGATAAGGATAGTAAGAGGTAAATTATCGGTGAACTACGAGCAATTTTATCAGAATTTAGAGGCGTTTTCAAAAAAATCGAAGGAAACCGGTATTCCCATGTGGACCTTCTGCGAAAGCCTCGCATTTGTGGCAGATGCCAATACCACATTTCCTATCGCTACACTACCGTATCTTAGTTTTGAAGCATTTTCGGCTTTGGGTTACGGTTCTCAAGGCTTGGCATACTATACTTATTGGCAGCGTAAAGGTATTAAGGTGAAGATGCTATCCGCTCTTGTCGATGAAGAGGGTAATAAAACCAAGTCATGGTATGCCGCCCAGAAAGTTAACCTTGATATAAAGGCTCTCACCCCAGTTCTTTTAGGTGGTGAAATGGTCGAGTGTCGCCATACGGGTAATATTCGCTTTAAGGGAGTAAGACCTTCCTTGGGAACTTTCGGTCCCATTGAAAGTATGACTCACGGCGAAAAAGGGGTGCAAGTTTCACATCTGAGAAATGCTGGCAAGAACTATATAATGTTGGTTAACCATGACGTTGAGAATAAGCAGAAGGTGACTTTGGCATTTAAAAAGACTGCGAATATGAAGCAGATAAAAGTTGAGTCCGGAAAGATCGATAAAAAATCAGTAAAAAATAATTGCAGTGTTACCCTTACTCCG
>CAMWIF010000297.1 GCA_947174225.1 uncultured Porphyromonadaceae bacterium
ACTGTATCCTGCGCTTTGAACGAGGCGCGTCGGCGTGTGCCAAAATCGCTGAATACACAGCCCCCATCCAAAAGTCGTGCAGCCTTATGCCAGGATTTTTCATAATATGCCGCGTAATCAAGTCCCTCTGCCTGACCTGTCATGATGTAGTAAAGCTCCGATATTATCGCCAGGACTTTCACCTCCAAAAGAATTGTATTGCTCCAGCATCCTTCAAATTCCACATTGAGATGTCCCTCCTCATCCTGTTCTACTTTCACCCAGCGATGGTCATAACGAAATCCTTTCAGGAAGCTATAAAACCAGTTGGGTATGAAGCGGCATCTGCGCTTCATAAAATCAATCTCTTCCTCTGTGATTACCACGTTCTCAAGGAGTTGAATCTGATTTTCCAGTTCTTTTGCAAATCCCTTGGGATATTTTGTGTTGTCGCGATCATTGAACTTATATTTTACCCTGGTACGTGGATAATTGTCGATTACCGCACAGCACATAGTAAACTTATAGAGGTCATCGTCAGTAAAATGGGTTATTATCTGATGCATATTCCGCTGTCTTAATTCAGAGTTTTTAAGGTTTGACCGCAAAGTTACAAAAAATTTACCACTTTCGCGTTTTCACTTACCAAATTCTTTGCATATTTAAGTTTTGTCGAATTATTTACGTAACTTTGTTATATGGAAAAAAGAAATTTATTCAAATTCGATTCTATTGATGCCTATAACAAATTATATGGCCTCAAGACATATCATCCTTTGGTGACAGTTATTGATTTAAAGGAGTCTACCCAACTCGTGAATCATATTACCTTCGAATATGGCGTATATGCCTTATTCCTAAAAAATGGGACTCAATGCACTCTTCGTTACGGACGTGAGGTTTACGATTATCAAGAGGGAACCATTGTGAGTTTTGCCCCAGGGCAAATCATAGAGGTCGACAGTGACGAGGATATAATAGCTCCTGATGTGATTGGTCTGATCTTCCATCCCGATTTAATCTACGGTACGCCCTTGGGTGAGAATATCCATAAGTACTCCTTTTTTAATTATACCCAACGTGAGGCCCTGCATCTTTCTGAAGATGAAAGAGCATTATTCTTGGAGTGTCTTGCTAAGATTAAACGTGAGATAATGCATCCGGTTGATCATCACTCAGCCGCCCTTATTTCGGCAAACATACAACTGCTACTCGAATACCTCTATCGCTTCTATGACCGTCAGTTCATAACTCGGCATAAGGTCAACAATGATGTGGTTAGGAACTTCGAGAAAGATTTGTTCGACTTTTTCGAAAGTGGAAAAGCCGCAGACGGTCTCCCCTCGGTAGCCTATTTTGCTGACAAGGCGAATCTTTCACCCGGCTATTTCGGCGACCTGATAAAGAGAGAACTCGGTCAGTCGGCAAAAGATATCATCTCCAATCACGTAATATCACGTGCCAAACAACGCTTGGCGTCTACTACCGACGACATCTCAATCATTGCTTATGACCTTGGTTATCAATATCCACAGCATTTCACTCGTCAGTTTAAGCGAATGACCGGTATGAGCCCAAAAGAATACCGTATAAACTTATCGTAGTCTTCATCCGCACCTCTTTTATATAGCCAAATTATTGTGGTGGCCGATGCTGATGCCAACTCTTCGGCCACATTTTTCTTACACCGAGGATAACTTTGTCTACTGACTTCCCTCCTATTACAATTGTCGTAGCCAATACAATCAATAAACCACCTATAATCTCTCTCCCGGTGATTGGCTGATGCAACACAAAGTAGCTTAGGATAACTGCTGATACCGGTTCAAGCGCACCGAATATTGCAGTTGGGGTTGAGCCGATCAGGTTTATGGCTATCGTCGTACAGGTAAGCGATAAGACAGTTGGAATGATTGCCAAAGCTATAAGACTCAGCCATTCATTACCTCCCACAGGCATTATCATCGGCGTGCCGAGCAAGGTTTTTATAATGAATACAAGACTACCCCATGCCAAAACATAAAAGAGAAGTTTGGTCGTGGCAACCTCTTGGATTACCTTTGACACGTTGACCATTATTATATAAAGGGCATAAGTAATGGCTGAGACCATCACTAACAAAACTCCAAATGAACTTATCACCTGATTATCCTGCGGTTTCATCAGCATAATCAGACCAGCAGCCATAAGCAATAGGCAAATAACGATTGATACTCTGAATTTCTCATGGAAGAGAAATATCATCAATACTGCCACTAAGATTGGATAAACGAAAAGTAACGTTGATGCCACTCCGGCATTGAGATAATTGTAACTCTCGAACAATGTCAAAGAGGAAAAAGCCATAAGTATGCCGAGAATAGCGACAGGCACTATCTCCGTCTTTTTCAAGCCGAATCTGATTCCCCGATTTTTCATCAATAATGCCAACAAGGGCAATCCCAAGATATATCTGAAAAACAAGACGGAATTAGGATTCATACCCTCCTCATACAGTGGCACAGCAAATGCCGGGTTCGTGCCATATGCCGCTGCTGCAACTGCAGCAAATAGATAGCCCTTTAAAGCCTTATTCATACTAAATTTAATGTCAACAAAATAAGAAACTATATTCCCACGAAAAAGGAGATGCCCTCACTTTGTAATCTGTAAAAGTTAGGGTATCTCCTTATGTATCTTTACTACGTGTGGGGTTTATTTCACTGCTTTCTTCTGTTCTTTTGCCCAAGTGTCTTTCAAGCCAATAGTCTTGTTGAACACAAGCTTCTCAGGAGTTGAATCGGGGTCAACCACATAATAGCCGAGACGTGTAAACTGGAAATGGTCTTCCGGTTTGGCATTTTCAACTGCCCAGGGTTCAATTTTCACATTTTCCCTAACCTTCAGTGAATCGGGATTTAGAAGATCTCGGAAATCACCCTCCTCTGCCGAAGGATTCTCTACGGCAAAGAGACGATCATAATCGCGCACCTCAGCATCCTTTGCATGAGCCACCGACACCCAATGCAAGGTACCCTTCACCTTACGGTCGCTACCGGGGAGACCGCTCTTGGTCTCCGGATCATACTCTGCATAAATCTCCTCAATCTCACCGTTTTCGTTCTTCTTTACACCGGTACACTTAATGATGTAAGCTCCTTTAAGACGTACCTCTTTACCCGGTGAGAGACGGAAGAACTTTTTGGGAGGATTCTCCATAAAGTCCTCTTTTTCAATCCATAGTTCACGAGAGAAAGGCATCGGATGTTTACCCTCTTCAAGATTCTCAGGATTGTTGTCCATCTGAATTGTCTCAACCTGATCTTTCGGATAATTGGTTATAACCAGCTTGACAGGATTAACAACCGCGCTGATACGAGTAGCTGTCTTGTTGAGATCTTCACGAACAGCGTGTTCGAGAAGCTCAATATGATTCAGGGCTTCATATTTTGTATAGCCAATGCGGTTTACAAAATCCTTTATTGCCGATGGTGTATAGCCTCTGCGACGAAGACCGCAAAGTGTCGGCATTCGTGGGTCATCCCAACCGTTCACCAGACCCTCTTTTACGAGCTGGAGCAACTTGCGTTTACTCATAACCGTGTAAGTGAGGTTAAGACGGTTGAACTCAATCTGACGGGGGCAATAGCTCTCATCGGCAAGTTCCTTTACAAAGTATTCGTAAAGCGGACGGTGAGGCACAAACTCCAAAGTGCAGATGGAATGGGTCACACCCTCGAAATAGTCGCTCTGGCCGTGGGCGAAATCATACATCGGATATACCTTCCATTCTGTGCCGGTGCGCCAATGTGGAGTCTTGATGATACGATACATGATAGGATCACGGAAGTGCAT
>CAMWIF010000298.1 GCA_947174225.1 uncultured Porphyromonadaceae bacterium
GTTTCGGACGACGGATACTGAACTTCCTCACTGTCGGTTTCTTCTTACGGAAAAGCATAACATTGTTGCCTCTGATCTTGAATGATATGTCGGTAGTGGAAAACATCGAATTGAGCACCTCCTTCAGTGGTTTATCCTTTGCATCCACCGACAATGTGAGATCTTTCAGCAAATCGGAGGTATAGACGAAATTCTTGCCGCTTTGCCGCATTATCTCTGTAAAGACCTTCTCAGCCGGACGAGACACGGCATATATGGTGATGTTTTGTCCATACACCGTGCCTACCGCCATCATTGCCAACGCTATTACTACTCCTACTCTCTTCCCTTTCATTTATCTGTCACACTTCCTGACTCGTTTATACGGAGTGATGTGTCCAAGAGTTCGTTTATGGTTTCCACAAGGTCTTCCGCAGTGCCTTCATAACTGAGCGTCAATTTTATCTCACCATTAGCCTCAATACCTTCCACCTCTACACCATAGGTGGCTTCTATAGCTTCAGCCACCTGTTTCAGCGTAGCATCCTTAAACTCTATTCGCTTCACTTCCGTCTCAACTCTCATCTCTACACCAGGTGCCGTCACCGTCTGCTCAGGCATCTGAGGCTCAGAAGACACACGGGTTAAATTGACATATAAAAACGCTGAGGCGGCAAGCACGCCGACAGCGACAGACGCAGCAATGGCTGTACGCTGCCACCACGGTCTGCGCACCGGCACCACGCGAAACAGTTCATCGTCAGGTTGGAAAGCATCGCGCCTGTAATATTTCACCACAAAATCGAGCGATTCTTTGAATTTATCCGTCATCTTCTGATGCTATTTTATTCTTGTGACAAACAATAGGCTGAAAACCCCTATTCAAAACCAAAAAAAATTTAAAGGAAAGGAAGGAAAAAGACCTTCCCTGATCTTAGACCCGGATTTCTTCTTAATACAGAGAAAGCTTTTGTCATCTGGTTCTCTACGGTCTTTGCCGATATACCCAATTCTTCGGCAATGGCTGCGTTCGACATACCGTCGCGCTTACTCATAAGGAAGATTCCCCGACAACGATTTGGCAGTGAGTCAATGGCTTTCCATAGAGCAGCGTCACGCTCCGCAGTATCGATAGCCTCCTCACTCACTTCCTTCAACTCATCGAGTTCATCGTACGTTACATCGCTTATGTTTTGTCTTTGTCTCAGGTAAGCCATCGCAGCGTTATGCACAGCGCGATACATATAAGCCTTGAAGTTCTGTATCTCCTCACCCTTAATGACCCGTTGCCAAGCAGCCATAAAAGCGCCTTGCACTATATCCTGGGCATCATCGACGTTGCCCACAAAGCGCAAGGCGTACATACCTAACGGCATACACATTCGTTCATATTCACCACGGAAATCTTTCGGATTCATGCTGCAAAATTACAAAAACGCTGCTATTATTCTCCATTAGTCAGCAGAAATATTTAGAGATTCGAGAAGATGAATTAAAATACTGTTGCCGTCGAAACCATAGTTGCGATAATCATCGTAAGTGAGGGTTATGTCAGGAGTAAATTCTTTTGAGCGTGGGTCGTTAGCCGGAAGAAAAACCTGCATAGTATTTGATATGCTTCCCGATAAGCCTGTCAGAGGCAAGGTGAAGGGCGTAACCTCCATATAGCAATTAGGAGCCTGCGAACTTGTTTCCCCCGCTATAACCGCTCCTAACTTTGACAAATAAAACGCATAATGAAAAGCAGCACTGAAGGTACCGTCATCCGTCACAACATATATCTTTTCCGGCGTGTAAATAGGCTTGCCATTTCTTTCAAGAAGCAATTTCCTTATTGAATCACTACAGAAAGCTGAGTGGAGGAAGTCTTGACGTTTTTCCTCCATAGTCCGTGTATCCGTTGCCGTCTCTTCAGGCATGAGATAATCCCCTACTTTCAACTGTGTGCCGTTATTTGCGTTAAACGTGGCAATATCGGTAGTGACCTTATTAAGGTATAAGTCAGAAATGCGTCGGTAAAACTTAGCATCCATGTCCGTATCAAGATAACGGTCGCCAAACATCATATATAATGTCGGCAATACAATCGGTGTCCAGCCTCCACCATTGCCACGCAAATCTATCACAAGATTCTTCAAATCCTTCGCTTTCATTTCTTGCAGCATTTCCAAGAACGTTTCAGACATTGAAGGCAAGGCTTTTATGGCAGCCAATGTGTCAGATGGCATATCTTTGCCCATCGTCCTATACTGATAGGCAAGCTGATCGTAGAAATCCCATCTGTTGTTATACTGAAATTCAAAGTTCTCACGTGCTATTACACTGGCAAGTCGGAAAAACATAGTGCCATCCACCTCTTTCCATTCCATCTGTTCTGACGGAAATCTTTCATCCCTTGGTGCACGTGCCTTGGCAATTTCCCCGAATTGATTATACTGAACCTTCTCAGGGACATACCTAATAGTGTCACCATCAGAAGTTAGGAAATCCATTATGAAATCCGACTGTCTGGCAGTATCGGTAACGCTGCGTATGGAAGTATTCAGCCCACTGTAAGAATCGCTAAACGAATTGGCAAGGATAGTTCTGTAAAAACTGACAGGTCTGAACCAATTGCATAGCACACTCAATCTTCCGTATCTATTCTCACAGGGATGACTGACTGCCACCCTGTCAAGGACTCCCTCTATAGGCACTCCGTTTATCCCGATAAGCCGGCTCCCAATCAAATCCCCTCGTATAGAATCAATGGCATTGACTATCAGTGCTCCATCGTCACACATAAATTTTACAACAAGAAGAGAATCGCTTCCCGAAGCATTGTTCACATTCTGTGGAGAATTTAGGAATGAATGTCCGTCTTGCATTTGCGAAATAAATTCAGAAGCTTTCCGATACAGGGCCGTGACATTGACATTTGAATCATTCATAAGTTCCCGCCTAATATCATTTGCCCTCTTATGGAAAAATACTCTTCCTCCAAAACTCATATACGGATCCGGATGAGTATCCTCTATAACCCTCACCAGTTCATCAAAATCAGCCATCACAGAGTCCTTTACAGATGTCAGAGTGTTACCTGCAATAAAGGATATAGGAGTATTGGTAGAAGTAGCTGACACAACAACATTATTATCAATGCCGGCCATAGAAGTAGTAATAAAACTCATACCTGCAGCCAATATAATAGCACCAGACTTTATTAATCGATTTTTCATAATTCAAAAACAAAAGATAGGTTAAGAAAAGCTTACTTAATGTAGACACGGGATCTTTTCAAATGTGACAGCTCAACAAAATTTTTTCAATCATTCTTCTCAACCCTCCCCCCCCGAAACATTTTTCCGTGCTTATAATACTCTCTGCTCGAAGATAAAACCAACTATTTCTTCCAACTTCCTAAGAATCCTACCACTTCCTAATGATGTGATTCTCGACACCCTCCTCAGCTAACCCTATACCTTATATTTAAGATATATAAAACAAATGTCAAGTCTTTATAAGTTTTAAATCAAAATACATAATTCTACTCCTCAAGGATTCCTCATAACTAATCTCAAACATCTCTCGCTCACTTTCCTCTGTCTTATATAGAAGTTTAAAGCCGTTTTTAAGATAAAAGTGAAGAGTTGCATCTGTATTGTAAGCATCAACAAGAAGATAACGACATATACCCATACCTTCATCATTGACACACAGAATTTTCACCAAATCCATTACTTGAGTGCCGATGTTCAATCCTTTACCTCGATAGACTTGGTTTACTCCAAGACGACCTATCAACATTGCAGGATAGCTACGGTGTCGCTTACGATGAGGTATTTTTC
>CAMWIF010000299.1 GCA_947174225.1 uncultured Porphyromonadaceae bacterium
ACGTGAAGAATAGTCCGATTGTAGCGATGAATAGCAAAAGTGTCACCCCTACTACTATCTTCGCATTATTAAGCGTCCATTTCAACGCAGTTTCATAATGTTTTTTCAGATAGCGTGTCACAAAGGAATCTTTCTCATCTTTTGCATTTTTATGGTCAAGCAGATAGCTGCATAATACCGGGGTAAGTGTCAATGCCACAACAGTGGAGGCAATGAGAGCCACAATGAATGCTATGCCCAATGGTATGAGCATCCTACCCTCCATACCGCTCAGGAAGAAGAGGGGTATGAAGCTGACAATGATTATAAGGGTAGAATTAAGGATAGGCATCCTGACCTCACGCGACGCATCAAATACGACTTCAAGCTTGCCTCTCCGCTTTGTTTTATCGAGTTCACGGTTTTCGCGTAGACGTTTCCACACATTCTCTACATCCACGATGGCATCGTCCACAAGCGAACCGATAGCAATCGCCATACCGCCCAAACTCATAGTGTTGATGCTGAGTCCCATAATATGAATCACCAGCAAAGTTACCAGTAACGACAACGGAATAGTCACAAGTGAAATGACGGTAGTCCTTACATTGCCGAGGAATACAAAAAGAATCACAACAACGAATATTGCCCCCTCAATTAGCGAGGATTTCACATTGTCGATGGAACTCTCTATAAATTTTGACTGACGGAATATGTCGGTAGACACGTGGACATCCGCAGGAAGAGTCTTCTGAAGGTCGGCAAGTGTTGCCTCCAAACGTTCTGTCAGTTCGATAGTACCCACATTAGGCTGTTTTGTCACTGTGAGCAGCACAGCCTCCTCACCCTTCTCAGAAGCGACACCTAATTTTGGTGTCTGTGCTCCGGTACGTATCTCGGCTATATCTACTAAGGTAATCGGACTCCCCTCATTCATCTTCACGACACCCTTCATCAGACGCTCCTCGGTATCCTCAGGTATCACACCCCTCACGATATATTCATTGCCATATTCGTAGACTACTCCGCCATTGGCACCGCCGTTCATTCCGCGAGTTGCATCCAACACATCGGCAAGTGTGACTCCGTAATGACGCATCTTTTCCGGGTTTACCAGTATCTGGTATTCCTTAAGATCCCCTCCGATTACAGAGACCTGCGCCACACCACCTGTTGACAAAAGGCGTGGGCGAATCGACCAATCTGCCAAAGTGCGCAATTCCTCCTTTGAGGTAGAATCGGAAGTAAGACTTACTATAAGCATCTCTCCAAGGATTGAAGACTGCGGACCAAGTGTAGGTGTACCTATATTCGAGGGAAGTACATCCGCTACTGTAGCCAATTTCTCGGAGACAATCTGACGGTCAACGTAAATGTCTGTACCCCAATCAAACTCTACCCATACCACGGAAAAACCGTTGGTGGAAGATGAGCGAACTCGCCTTACACCGGAAGCTCCGTTCATAGCAGTCTCTATAGGAAAAGTCACCAGTTGTTCCACCTCCTCAGCTGCCATTCCGTTTGCCTCGGTCATAACTACGACTGTAGGTGCATTCAAATCCGGAAATACGTCGACCTCCGTTTGGCGTGCAGTGTAGAAACCGGCTACCACAAGCACCACCGCAGCCACCATTATTAGCAGACGGTTCTGAAGAGAGAATCTGATTATCTTGTTAAGCATCTTTGTCTGTGTTTATGTCTTGATCAGTGATTATGGTTATGAGCCGGGATAGCAGCGGTAGCTGATGCCAACTTCACGTGTATGGCACCCTCCGTCACAAGATTGTCACCTGCCTGAAGTCCGGACAGAACCTCAACACGCTCTCCATCTGTAGCACCTAATTTTACTTCTTTCTTCAAATACCCCTCATCGTCAATTTTCACATAGACAAAATGTACACCCTGCTCTTCGGTAAGTGCGGATACAGGTACGCTGATGACGTTTTCCCTTCTGCCAGTCAAGAGATATATTTCCGCAAAACTGCCGGGCACAACGCCTCCGGTATTATTGAATTCAAATGTTACCGGTATGAAAGAGCTGTTGGTAGTGGCAGTTTGTCCTGAAGCTACAAGCCGTCCATCCAAATCCTGCAAATTGTAAATTCTTTCACTGTATGACGGACGGAACTTCGCACTTGCAATTGTTCCCAACTTATCATAGTCACGTTCCGACACCTCAGCACGCAGATACAGCTTACGGTTTTGTGTAAGGCGCATCAAAGGTTGACCCACCTCTACGTAATCACCGTCGCTCACCAGACATTCTTTCACATAGCCACCTGAAGGTGCGCTTACCGACACGCCCGATACAGACGCTTTACCCCCGGTTGCCTCATACGCCAACTGTGCCCGCTCATAGGCGGTCTTGGCAGCCAAATATTCTTTTTCGGTAATCAGTTTATCTTCCAAAAGCTTCGAAGCACGCTCAAAATCAGACTTTGCCTGCTGATAGGCAATCTCGTTGCGGCGTGACAGATCTCCCTCCGGAAGTCGGGAAGATGAAAGGCTCATAAGGGCAGTGCCTTTTGCTATAGCCATTCCCTCCGTATATCCCTTTTTCATTGAGACAATTCCGGCAGATGGCGCTACGACTGTGGATTCGTCGCCACTGGCTGTCAAGACCTTTCCTCCGGTCTTTATAACGGCATTGAAATCGGATGGCACCACCGACTCAACCACCACTCCGGCTGCTTTTGCCTTCTCGGGAGTCAGTATAATCTCATCAGGGTTATGGGCTTCATCTTCATCATCATGGGCTTCAAGGGCATCCGGAGCCTTTCCTCCGTGGTTATGCACAGGATCGTGATCATGATCGTCATGATTCTCATGGGAATGGCAACCGGTTGTTAAACACAGTATAAGGGTCAGAACGGTATAAAATATTTTTTTCATTTAATTATTTTTTACAAAATTACCCACAATAACTTGCAACCCGGTTGCATTAATATATAGCTCTTTTTATTAATTTTGCATTATGATTCAATCATCATACAATTCCACATTGCTTGAAAACGCAGTGTCAGAACTCTCTAAACTTCCGGGTATAGGGCGCAAGACCGCCCTTCGCCTGGCTCTCCATCTTTTAAGGCGCGAGGAGAACGAGGCGGTTGCCCTTGGAGAGTCAATCATAAATATGCGCCGCCATATCAATTATTGCCGCAGATGTCATAATATCAGCGAGAAAGAGGTATGCCCCATTTGCAGCGACTCACGTCGCGACGCCTCGACCGTATGCGTGGTCGAGAATGTAAAGGATGTGATCACCATCGAATCCACCCGTCAACATTCCGGGCTTTATCATGTGTTGGGAGGTGTGATCTCACCACTCGACGGAGTAAGCCCTGCCGATCTTGAAATCGACAGCTTAGTGAAGAGAGTGGAGGAAGAGAATCTTCAGGAGGTGATACTTGCTCTCAGCCCTACCATTGAGGGGGATACCACCAATTTCTACATCTACCGTAAACTCGCAGATCTTCCTGTCAGAGTGACTATGCTGGCACGGGGATTAAGCATAGGCAACGAACTTGAGTATACCGACGAACTAACATTAGGCAAGTCCATACAGAATCGTGTGCTATTCACTACTTCTTTCCCACGCCAATAATTTTTTCTAACTCTTCAAGTTTCCTATTTTCAATGAACTGTCAAGATTCCGTAAAGCTTCGGGCTGTAGAGCCTATAGATGCCGATATGATGTATGAGGTGGAGAATCACTCCCGAGGTTGGCTAAACGGAGAATTCATAGCCCCACTTAAACGCCGAATTATACGAGACTATGCCCTTAATTATACTGCTTCTACAAT